>CAYHSN010000199.1:0-6364 GCA_964359235.1 uncultured Vicinamibacterales bacterium
GCGCTACGTCGGTTGGCATCAGGCGCGACTGAAGTCGCGCGCTACGTCGGTTGGCCTCAGGCGCGACTGAAGTCGCGCGCTACGTCGGTTGTGAAACCGCCCCTACTCGATCGTGTGGCAGAGGTCGCAGTCCTGACGAATGACCTGGCCGTCCTTCGTCTTGTGGTCGTCGTCGTGGCAGCGGAAGCAGCCCGGCGAGTCGGTGTGGCCGATGTTGTTGGGGTGCGTCCCCCACGTCACGTTCATCGTGGGAAACACGTTGCGGCCGTAGAGCGCCTGCGTCGTGCGCACCGCGCGATCGACGGCGTCACGCTCGGCGGCGTGCACGTCCGCATGCTGCGTGCGATAGAACTCCTCGAGCCGCTTCGCGATGGCTTCGAACGCCGCCTCGCGCGACGGGTAGCTCGCCTTGAGCGCCGCGACCGCCTCGCGCTTGATCCAGGGCAGCTTCGGGGAGATCTGATCGTAGGCCATCGCGGCGTCCACCGCCTTCTCGGCCGACGCGCTGAACGGATGGGTCGGACGGTTGTGGCAATCGACGCAGTCCATCGGCCGCCGCTCGCCTCTGGCCAACTCGTCCTGCGACACGCCCTCGACGGTGTACTCGCGCACGTTGCCGGAGGCGTCCGTCAGCCTCACGTACGGAATCACCTGGCGCGTCTCGTCGGTGGCGACGTAATCGATCCGATTGGCCGGGCTCACGTGCCAGTGGATGCCGGTGGCGACGCCGGACCGCTCGCCGCCGCTCCCGACGTGCAGCCGCAGGGTCGTGACGCTCTGGGTACTGGTCGCATCCTGCGCGAATTCGCGGATCGTGTCGGTCGCGTCGCCATGGAACTTGTCGGGCCAGTGGCACTGTTCGCACGTGTCGCGCGCCGGGCGCAGGTTGTGCACGGGCGAGGGAATCGGCCGCGAGTACGAGCCGGCCATCACGGCGAACACCTGCCGCACGCCCGACAGCTTCGAGCGCACGAACCACGGCGCGCCGGGCCCGATATGGCACCCGACGCATTTGACGCGCGAGTGCGGGCCGTCCTGGTAGGCCGCGAACTCGGGATCCATCACCGTGTGGCAGAGCTGACCGCAGAACGGCACCGAGTCCATGTACTCGAGCCCGCGGTAGCCGGCGAGGGACACGATGACGATGTTGACGAACGTCATCACGGCCACGAAGAACGTGGCCCTGCGGCTGTTCGGATCGTTGAGGTCGAGGCTCGGCCACACGCCCTTGTCGGTCCCGCGGCCGCTCAACCGGCGCCGCCGCTCGTACAGCATGCCGAGCGGGATGCCGGTCAGGCCGACGATGAAGAACCCGGGCAGAATCAAGAACGCGACGATCCCGGTGTACGGGTTGGTGTGGAACCCGAAGAGCTCGAGAAAGAAGACGAACAGAAAGAGGATCGAGCTGACCGACGTGACGACCGCGCCGGCGTACGAGATCAGGTTCCGCGCGTACTTGAGCCTGAGAAATTCGAACACAGACCCCCCTGCGAAGGTTCGTTCATCTTATAACAGGAAGACCGCGCTGGCAGGCCTTGAAGGCCCACGCGACCGCGAGACCTTCGGAGGCTCGCACGTCCGCGGCCCGGCCCTTCAGTGCGTGAAGACCGCGTAGAGGATGAGCGCGACGACGGTCAGGCCGACCGTGACCGCCGCCGTGCCGACCACCCGACCCACGCGCGCGAGCGTGTCCGAGGGCGGCGTCGTGAGGTGCGCCTCGAACCGGCCATCCCGCATCAGGCGCTCCAGCTCCGCCGGCCGCTCGATCCGGAACTCCTCCTCGCTCACCCGCCCGGTGAAGATCACCATGTCCATCGGGAACTTGTCGGGCCGGAGGTGGCTGTTGAAGAAGTGGATGGTGAAGATGAAGCCGACGGCGAGCAGCGCCTCTTCTCCATGGACGAGCAGGGCGATATTGAACATCCAGCCGGGCAGCAACCGGCCGAAGAACTCCGGAAACCACAAGAGCAGGCCCGACCCGCCGATGATCCCCATGCCCCAGAAGACCGCCCAGTAGTCGAACTTCTCCCAGTAGGTGAAATGATCGAAGCGCGGCCTCGGTCCCAGGCTGAAGAACCAGCGGAAGTGCTGGATCATCTCGACGACGTCGCGGGGCTGCGGCACCATCGACGCCGGCCCCCAGAGGATGCCGTAATCCTTCTGCACGAAGACCCGTCGCAGGAGCTGCGTGAGGTGGATCAGGAAGACCGTGATGAGGACCGTGGCGAACAAGCGGTGGAGCGTGCCGGCCACGACGAAGCCGCCGAAGAGACGCGCGACGACGCCCGCCCAGCGCGCCTCGCTGAAGAGCAGCGGCAACCCGGTCGCCGCCAGCCCCAGGAAGCTGAGCATGAGGAAGCCGTGCATGAGGCGGAAGTCGCGATCGAACCGCAGGACGTGCCGGCTCATGCCTTCGCCTCTCCGTTGCCCGCCGGGCGGTCGTGGCGTGCGCGCCGGTGCCGGGCCTCGCGGGCGACCCAGAGCGTGGTGTGCAGCCCGAAGAACCCGAAGACGAACATCAGCAGGCTCTTCATGAACCGCCCGGTGTAGTAGAGGAACGGGTTGCGCGCGTGGTTCTCCTTGTCCGCGTGCGGATCGTACTTCACGAAACCCGGCGTGGCGCCCTCATGGCACCGCTTGCACGTCGTCACGAGGTTGACCTCAGACACCGCCGATCGCAGATCGCTCTTCGGATAGATCTCGTGCGCGGTGTGGCAATCGGCGCACATGGCCACGCGCGTGAACCCGAGCGCCGTCACCTGTCCGTGGAACGTGTCGCGATAGGTGCGGATGGACTCCACGTGACACGTGCCGCACTCGCGGATCACGTCCAGCCGCCAGCTCTCGGTGTCGGCGCGCTGAATGTCGTGCGCCGTGTGGCAGTCGTGGCACTCCGGCGCCGTGAGGTTGCCGCTCGCGAGCTGCAGGCCGTGCACGCTGGCGTCGTACTGGTGCTTCACGCCCTCGTGGCACCGGCCGCAGGTCGCCGGCACGTTGCGCCGGTTGACCAGGCTCCCCGGAGCCGACAGGCGCTCGATGTCGTGGACGCCGTGACAGTCGCTGCAGTTGGGCGCGACCGTCAGGCCGCTCCGGCTGATCGCGCGACCGTGAATGCTGTCCTGGTACAGCGACATGACGTCGCCGATCTCGATGTGCCCGCGCTTGATGATGTCGGGGTTGCCGTGACAGTGCCCGCACGTATCGGGCAGGTTGAGCTGATAGGTGCGCGACGACGAATCGGCCGACGGCTTGATGTCGTGCATCCCGTGGCAGTCGACGCACGTCGCCGCAGGACTGGCGGGATCGCCGGCGCGCGCCTGCGCGTGGATGCTTTTCCGGTACTGCGCGATCGGATCGGTGTGGCACGTCGCGCAGTCGACCTTCTTCAGTTTCTCCGCGTGCGGATATTCGGCGAGCGCCGAGAGATCCGCGTGACAGTCCACGCAGCCCAGGCCGCCGTGGATGGACTCACCGAACTTCTGCGGATCGACGAAGGCCGACCGGCCGTCGCCGCGCTTGAACTCCGGATCCTGGTGGCAGGCGAGACAGTCGTCGCTCGACGGCGGCTTCGGCGCCGACTGCGCCCCAAGCGGCGCGGCGAGCGCGAACACCAGCAACAGGCACGCACATCCGGCTCGGCACGGAGTCTGCGAACGAGCGGGCATCAGGGGAGGTTCGCTCATATGCGGAACAGACGAGCCAGCACGGGCGCCAGCCGGCGTCCATCGTCGGCACGCAGGGCGTCCGAGGCCCGCGCCGCGATGGCCTGCACGACCTGCACGGCGATCGCGTCAACCTGTTCCCGCTGAGCCGCGTTCAAGGACGCGGTCTTCTTCCGGAGCCGCTGGAGTTCGGACCGGGAAACCTCTTCGAAGTGGGCGTGAAGCGCCTGGGCAAGAGTCTCCACGAATCGCGAATGGTGGCAAGGCCGGTGCCACCACGCGGTTTCTGGGTGGAACCGGCCTAAATGAAGGACCTGCCGGCAGTCCGGCACCGGGGCGCGGACCGGCCGGACGGGCTCATGACGGGTTTTCGGCGGATTCAGGTTGACGAAGACGCGCGGGCGGTCAGGTCGTGCGTTTCTTGAAGAGGCGGAACTGGGCGCCGTTCTCCACCTCATTCGCGAGGTAGCAGATGTCGCTGCACTGAATCGAGAAATGGTAGCCGAGCTCGGCCTCGCGGTTGGTCACTTCCTCCCACTCGTCGTCAAGACCCACGATGGCATTGGCCGCTGCGGCCACTTGCTCGGGCGTGGAGCCCGGGAATCGTCTGGCCAGCACGGCGAGCACTTTTTCCCGGTCGACCATGATCGCCTCCCTGACGTGAGGCTCGTTCAGGACTAATGAGGCCCTCGCGCCGAACCCGTCAGCGCTGCGAGCTCCGGGGCGGCCTGGAGGATGTATAAGGCCTGCTCGCAGACTGTCAGCGGCCCGGCGGAGGGCCTCCCGCTGATCCTTTCGCAATCGGGATGCCAGTTGGCAGGCGTTCGGGAGATCGCGGGTTCGCGGCCGAAATCCGGGGTTCAGGCCGCGTCGGCGCTGGTGGCGCGCGGCGGAGGCGCACCAAGCGTGCCGGGTTTCCGTCGTGACCGCGGGCGCATGCGCGCGCGGAAGAGCGGCCCGGCGGCGAGCCGCATGGCGCGCCGGAAGAGCTCGAAGCCGTAGAAGGCGGGCGTGCGACGAGCCAGGAGCGCGGTGTCGTCCGGATTGACGACGATGCTGACCTCGATGTTGGGCGCGGCGCCGATCGGGATCCAGTGGCGGCGGCACGCGTCGTAGACGCGGGCCATCACGGCGCGCATGTCCTCGTAGCCCGGCGGCGGCCAGTCCTGCATGTCGGATCCAATCGTGGGGCGGAAAATGCAGACGGTCGGAAACGCGCCGAGATCGGTGATGCGATCGATCGCGTCGAGCGTGCGATCGAGCGGCTCCACGCCGGCGATAATCTCGCCCGACACGGCGCCTTTCGGCAGCTTCTTCGCGCAGTAGGCCATCGCGTCGAAGAAGAGATCCTGCCCGAGCGTGCGCGCCTTGCCCGGGCAAATCCGCGCGAACCACTCGGGATCGAGGAACTCGATGCAGAACGACAGGTGGTCGACGCCGAGATCGATGAGCGCGTCGTAGCGTGAGAAGTCGCGCTCGGGCGTGAGCTGCACGCCGACGAGCAGGCCGACCCGTTCTTTCACCGCCCGGACGTAGGGCTCGATGAGGCTGGTGCCGCGCGTGCCCTGGTAGCCGCCGTTGAAGTGCACGAAGGTGATGCCCGACTGGTTCTTCGCGGCGTGACACGTCTCGACGACGTCCTCGATCGCCTTCTCCGCGATCTCGGCGTCGCCGACGTTCATGCCCGTCGTGCAGAAGCGGCAGTTGAGTTTCGGGCTGGAGTGCCAGAACGCGCACACCGGGTTGACGTAGATGCCGAGGTAGGTGCCCTGCAGCACGCCGACCCGGTTCATGGGCACGTCGCGCGACGTGGCCTGGTGGTACCACGCGGGCTCCCGCGGAATCTCGATCGGATACCGCGTGCCGTCGCGCTCGTCGCGGATCTGATACCCTTCGCGCGGCGAGCCGGCCAGAAGGTACGGCGACCGCTTCGCGAACGACTCGGCAACCGGGACGTTCACCCAGATGACGTCTTTCAGCCACGAGCGCGCGGGGATCACGACCTCGAGTCCGGAGCCCAGGCCGGCGCGCGTCCGCGACACGCCCCGGGCCCCGTCGAGCGGGACCTCATCGGGCACGCGCATGCCCTTGCAGAACAAATCGATTTCGAGCTCACAGGCATTGAGAGGCATGGTATTCCTGGAGAGCATAGCGGACGGCGACCGGATCCAGTATGACGCAAGTCGGAGGAGACCGACACGCGTGGGATACATGGACAGGCGCCAGCGCGCCGTCCGGGGAGGATCCACATGGCACCGCTCAGTCTCCGCACCTCTGCACTCATCCTCGCGGGTCTCTTCACGGCCTTCTGGCTCTGGTTCGGGATCGCCTCGGCCGCGGTCGAACAGCTAGGCTGGTACAACTGGGTCGCGCACATCCTCACGCCTGGCGGTATCCTGCTCGTCACGGCACTCATCGCGTGGAAGTGGGAGGCGATCGGCGGCACGCTGCTGCTCGTGGAGGGACTCGTCGTCGCGGTCGGCTATCCGCTGACGTTCGGCCGGCGATTCCCGATCGCGACGAGCGTGATGATGGTGTTGACGCTGGCGCTGCCGCTCCTCGTCGCGGGGATCATGCTGCTCGTCGACTGGCGGAGAGCCGTGTTGCGGCATGGTTGATCGGTCCGTGATCTCCGTGCCCTCAGTGGTTAGCCTTGATGCGTCAAAACCCACCGCCGTTTCGAGAGCGATGCTGTCCTGGCC
>CAYHSN010000200.1:0-6338 GCA_964359235.1 uncultured Vicinamibacterales bacterium
CGCGGCCAGGACAGCATCGCTCTCGAAACGGCGGTGGGTTATTGACGCATCAAGGCTAACTCTAGCGGGTGGCCGCTCGATCTCGCGACGCGAGCAGCGCCCAGAGTGTGGCCAGCGCCAGCGTGCCGTCGGTCAGCGCGAAGAGCAGGAATGATGCGGGTGACTGGCGCGCGAAGTGATCGATGAGGAAGATCGCGGCGCCGCCGCCCTTGAGGACCGGCCCCATGATCCACAGGTAGGCGCGGTGGCGCACCGGATCGCGGAACGGCTGCCAGTAGCCGAGGCCGATGCCGATGAGCAGCCAGCCCGCGATGTTGACGTGAAGCAAGGGGCTCGGCGCGGGCGCGCCGAACCACGACGCGATCTCGACGGGCGCCAACAGCAAGCCGGCCCCGATGACGAGGTCATAGAGGCCGGACACTGCCGCGATCAGCGAGAGCGCGCGGGTCAAGGATTCTTCTTCTTCAGCTCCCCGGTGTACGTGACCGTCTCGAACGGCGGGATCAGCACGTCGAACACGAGCGGCTCGTAACCGTCCGCGCGGATCTCGATGCGATGGCCGCCGGTCTCGAGCCGGAGGCGCTGGAAGATGCCGTCGAACTCGTTCACGATCCCGACGTAGTAGCCATCCACCAGAACCTCGGCGCTGCGCGGCCTGATCTTCAGCCGCAAGGTGCCCGTGTGATCGAGACCGGTGCTGTAGGCGCCGTAGTAGGAGCCCCCCGGGTAGCCCCACCAGATCGGGTCGTAGTAGAAGAACCCGAGACCAAACGAGCCGTAGTACGGATACCCGTAACCGTACGGATTCCAGTACCAGTAGTCGGGGTGGTAATACGACGGGTAGATCGGCTGCCTCGGCGGCACCCCGGCTTTGCCGCGCGGCACGGCCTGTCCCGTCGTCGGGCGGTTGCCACGCGGGCGGCTGTGCTGCGGCACCTCGCGGATCGAACCCGCCGCGTAGGATGTGCCACCCTCGCCGGTCACCGCGGGCGTCGAGCCTTTGCTCGGTCCGGCGCCGTCACCGCGTGGGACGGCGGTACGTTCCCCGCCTCCGCGCGGGGAACGGCCGAAGTCACCTCCGCGCATGCGGATGGAGGACGCGCCTCCGCCACTGCTCCCCATGCTCCCGCCACCGGAGCTACCCATGCTTCCACCGCCGAACCCGCCGCCCCCCGACGACCCGCCGGGGCCGCTCGGTCCGCTGGGTCCGCCCCCGCCGCCCGCCGGGCCGCCAGCCTCGCCAGGCCGGCCCGCGGCGGCGCCGCCGCTGCCACGCTCACCGGACTGACCGGACTGACCGGCCTGTCCCCGCTCCTGCAGGGCGAGCGCCGGCACGGCCGCCAGGGCCACAACGGTAATCGCCGCCACGACGATGATGCTGACGCGTTTCATGGCTGTTTCTCCAGCAGTGAGTCAAGCAACTCCGCTGCCAGGCACGCACGTACAAGATAGGCCTGAAGGCCTTCAGAATCAATGGGTCACCGGATCGCGAACCCACCGGGGCTGTCCCTTTTCGTGAGCACGCGTCCGCTCGGCGTGACGAAGTGCTTCGCTTGGTTGACACCCCCGGCAGGCGCCGATAGAGTTGGCTCTTCGGGCCTCCTCGCGCCGACGACGGCATGAGACCTCCTGGTTCAGCGACGATTCACGGGACCACCGTGCTGGCGGTCCGGCACGGCGGCCGGACGGTCATGGCCGGCGACGGCCAGGTGACTATCGGGGCCACGGTCGTCAAGCAGGCGGCCCGCAAGATCCGGCGCCTCTACAACGACCGCATCCTGGCGGGCTTTGCCGGGTCGGCGGCCGACTCCTTCGCGCTCTTCTCCCGGTTCGAGTCGAAGCTGGAGCAGTATCGAGGCAATCTCGAGCGCTCGGCGGTCGAGCTCGCCAAGGACTGGCGCACGGATCGCGTGCTGCGGCGGCTTGAAGCGATGCTGCTCGTGGTTGATTCTCACGCGACGTTTCTGCTGTCGGGCACCGGCGATCTGATCGAACCCGACGAAGGCATCATCGCCATCGGCTCGGGAGGCGCCTACGCGATGGCGGCCGCGCGCGCGCTGGCGAAACACACCGCGCTCGAAGCGCGCCAGATCGCCGAGGAGGCGATGGCCATTGCCGCCGGCATCTGCATCTACACGAACGCGTCGATCACGATCGAGGAGCTGTGACCGGACGCGGCGTCCGGACCTTTCCGACTGACACCCCGCGGCCTGCTGTTTGATGCCCATCTATCTGCTCGAAACCACCTCGTCCTCGGCTGGCGCGCTGACGCCGCGCCAGATCGTCGTCGAGCTCGACCGGTACGTGGTTGGCCAGGCCCGCGCCAAGCGCGCGGTGGCGATCGCGCTGCGCAACCGGCTGCGGCGGCAGAAGCTTGCGCCGGAGATGGCCGAGGAAGTGGCGCCCAAGAACATCCTGATGATCGGGCCGACGGGCGTCGGCAAGACCGAGATCGCGCGGCGCCTCGCGCGGCTCGCGCACTCGCCCTTCGTGAAGGTCGAAGCGTCGAAGTACACCGAGGTCGGCTACGTCGGCCGCGACGTCGAGTCGATGGTGCGGGATCTTGTGGAGATCGCCGTCGACCTGGTGCGTGAGGAGCGCGCGGTGGAAGTGCGCGGGAAGGCGCAGGCGAGCGCGGAAGAACGCGTGCTCGATCTGCTGCTGCCGCCCGCGCCCTCGCCCGCGGGCGTCGAAGACGCCGCCGCGATGCGCGAGCAGCAGCGCCGCACGCGCGAGAAGCTGCGCGAGCAGCTCCGGCTGGGCCTGCTCGACGATCGCCACGTCGAGCTCGACGTCCGCGAGAAGGCGGCGATGCCGTCGTTCGAGATCATCACGGGGTCCTCGGTCGAGGAGATCGACATCAACATCAAGGACATGCTGGGCGGTCTCTTCCAGGGGAAGACGCGCCGCCGGCGCATGACCGTGCCGGAGGCGGTCGCCCACCTCACCGGGGAGGAGGAGCAGAAGCTCGTCGACATGGAAAGCGTGTCGCGCGCGGCGGTCGAGCGCGTCGAGCAGAGCGGCATCATTTTCCTCGACGAAATCGACAAGATCGCGGGGCGCGAGGGGTCAAGCGGCCCCGACGTCAGCCGGGAGGGCGTGCAGCGGGACATCCTGCCGATCGTCGAGGGCACGACCGTCAACACCAAGTACGGGACGGTGCGCACCGATCACATCCTCTTCATCGCGGCCGGCGCGTTTCACGTGTCGAAGCCGTCCGATCTCATTCCCGAGCTGCAGGGGCGGTTCCCGATCCGCGTGGAGCTCGACTCGCTCGGGAAAGACGACTTCGTGCGCATCCTCACGGAGCCGCAGAACGCGCTCGTGAAACAGTACATGGCGCTGCTGGCGACCGAGGGTGTGACGCTCACATTTACCCCCGACGCCATCGATCGCATCGCCGACTTCGCCACGGTGGTGAACGAGCGTACAGAGAACATCGGCGCGCGCCGCCTGCACACCGTGATGGAGAAGCTGCTCGACGAGGTGTCGTTCGACGCGCCCGAGCTGGGCGAGACGTCGTTGACGATAGACGCGGCCTACGTCGATCGCATGCTCGCCGACATCGTCCGGAACGAAGATCTGTCTCGATACATTCTGTGATTCCGCTGCGGCGCCTCCCGGTCATTTCGCTCGTCGCGCTGGCGGCTCTGGCGCCCGGTTGCGGCAAGAAGGGCCCGCCGCTGCCGCCGCTGCGTCCCGTGCCGGCCGCCGTCGAGACGCTCACGGCCCGGCGGCTGGGCGACACGGTCCGTCTCGAGTTCGCCATCCCCGACAAGAACCTGGACGGTTCGCGTCCGGTCGATCTGACCCGCATCGAGGTCTATGGACTGACCGTCGACCCGTCAGGGCGGCAGCCCGACCTCGACGAGTTCCTCGAGAAGGCGGTCGTCGTCGCGACGATCGACGTCCGGCCGCCGCTGGCGGCCGATGCGCCTGTGCCCGCCGAGGCGCCTGCCGACCCGCGTCCAGCGCAGGGCGCGACGGTGTCGGTCGAGGAACGCCTCACGCCGGAGATGCGCGCGCCCGTGACGTTCGATCTGCGCCCCGGCGCCGCCGCGGTTCCCGCTCCGACGGCGATGGTCGAACCCGGTGAGCGCCGCGGCGCGACGGGCGAGTCAGCGCGGACCTACCTCGCCCTGGGAGTCAGCGGCCGCAACCGGTGGTCGCCACCGTCGGCGCGCCTGGACGTGACGCTTCAGCCTGCGCCCGATCCGCCGGCGGGGCTGAAGCTGACCTATGCCGAAACCGCATTCTCGCTGGCCTGGGATCCGCTCCCCCCCGATCCGTGGATGCCGGTGTGGTGGCTCATGAAGTACCTGCCGGGCTTCAACGTCTATGAGATGCCCGGTGAAGCGGGGAAGCCGCCGGCCGTGCAGCCGCTCAACGCGAAGCCGCAGCTCGACTCGACGTTCGAAGTGCCGCTCACCGCATTCGACGTGCGACGCTGCTTCGCCGTGCGCGCCCTGGAGACGATCGGCGAGCGGACGATCGAGAGCGAGTTGTCGCCGGCGGTGTGCGCGACGCCGGTCGACACCTTCGCGCCGGCGGCGCCGGCCGGCCTGGCCGCGGTCTCGGGGCCGGGCGGCATCAATCTCATCTGGAACGCGAACACCGAACCGGATCTGGCGGGCTATCTGGTCTTGCGCGGCGCGGCGCCTGGTGAGACACTTCGGGCCATGACGCCCTTGCCCATCCGCGAGACGACGTATCGCGACACGGACGTGCGTCCGGGCGCCCGGTACGTCTACGTGGTCGTGGCGGTCGACGGCGCGACGCCGCCGAACATCAGCGCGCAGTCGGCGCGCGTCGAAGAAACCGCGAGGTGAACGTGGATCGGTTGTATCGGGTGGACCACAACGGCCAGGCGCGGCACGCGATCGAGCGCGACGGCGTCTGGCGCCTCGTGGCAGGCGACATCTTCGGCCGCTACGAGCTCGGTCAGACGATCGACCCCTCCGGCGCGCGTCTGCTCGCGCCCGTGCTGCCGTCGAAGATCGTCGCCGTCGGCCTCAACTACAAGGATCACGCGGCCGAGCAGCAGAAGGCGCTCCCGGCCGAGCCGATGATCTTCATCAAGCCCTCGACGGCCGTCATCGCGCCTGGCGATCCGATCACGCTCCCGCCCGGTGTCGGCCGCGTCGATCACGAAGCGGAGGCGGGCGTGGTGATCGGCCGCACGGCGTATCGCGTGCCGAAGGAGCGCGCCGCCGACTACATTCTCGGCCTGACCTGCGTGAACGACGTCACGGCGCGCGAGCTGCAGAACAAGGACGTGCAGTACACGCGCGCGAAGGGGTTCAACACGTTCGCGCCGATCGGCCCGTGCGTCGCGCTCGGCCTCGACGGGCGCGCCGTCGACGTCGAGGGCTGGGTCAACGCCGAGCGCCGGCAGGCGTCGAACACGCGCGAGCTGATTTTCTCCATCGACCATCTGGTGGCGTTCATCTCGTTCGTGATGACGTTGCTCCCGGGAGACATCATCTCGACCGGCACCCCGAGCGGGATCGGTCCGCTCAAGGCGGGCGACACGGTGACGGTGAGAGTGCAGGGTGTTGGGGAGTTGAAGAATCCGGTCATTGCTGATTGACGATTGCTGATTGCTGATTGAGTGATTGCTGATTGACTGATTGCGGACCAACGGCCATCGCCAATCAGCAATCAAATCAGCAATCAGCAATCAGCAATCAGCAAGGAGCCCGTATGAAGCTGTTCATCGACACTGGCAACCTGAAGGAGATTCAGGGCCTGGTGCCGCTCGGCATCATCGACGGCGTCACGACGAACCCGTCGCTTCTGGCGAAAGAGAGCGGGGACGTCCGGCAGCTTCTGACGCAGATCTGTCAGGCGGTCCAGGGGCCGGTGAGCGCCGAGGTCGTGGCGACCGACGCCGAGGGCATGGTGCGCGAGGGTCGCGATCTCGCCACCATCGACCAGCACATCGTCGTCAAGGTGCCGTTCGGCAAAGACGGCGTGAAGGCCTGCAAGGCGCTCTCGAGTGAGGGCATCAAGGTCAACGTCACGCTCGTCTTCTCGGCGGCACAGGCGCTGCTGGCGGCGAAGGTCGGCGCGACCTTCGTCAGCCCGTTCGTCGGCCGGCTCGACGACATCGCGACGTCGGGCATGGACCTCGTTCACCAGATCGTCGAGATCTACAGGAACTACGGGTTTGCGACCGAAGTGCTCGTGGCCAGCGTTCGCCACCCGATGCACGTCGTCGAAGCCGCGCGCATGGGCGCGGACGTGTGCACCTGCCCGGCGGCGGTGATCGAGGCGCTTTTCAGGCACCCGCTCACCGACATCGGAATCGAGCGGTTTCTCAAGGACTGGGAGAAGGC
>CAYHSN010000201.1:0-6308 GCA_964359235.1 uncultured Vicinamibacterales bacterium
GTCAGTTGTCAGTTGTCAGTTGTCAGTTCTTCCCCGGCCCTACTTGATCACGCCTTCCTTCTTTTCCCCTGGCACGATTGCGGGCGGCAGCTCGACGATCGGCAGGCCCGAATCGCGCCCCACGCGGAAGGGCCGCAGGTCGGACTCCGACAGGTCCAGCACCCGGACGATGTGCGGCGTGAGCGTGAGGATGATGTCGGTTTCCTGGGTTTCGATGCGGGTGTGGGCGAACAACCGGCCGAGGACCGGAATGTCGCTCAGGCCGGGAATGCCGCCCAGGACCTTCCGCTCGTCGTCCCGGATGAGCCCGGCCAGCATGTTGGTCTCGCCATCCTTCAGCCGAATCGTGGTCGTGATCGAGCGATTGCCGAAGGTCGGCAGACCGCCGAAGCCCGAGCCCGAGATGCTGCTGATTTCCACCTTCAGAGCCAGCGACACGTCATCGTCGTGGTGTGTGCGGGGCGTGATGTCGATGTTGACGCCGATATTCTCGTAGTTGAACGACGTGATCGGCTGCAGGTTCACGCCGCCGGTCGCGATCGGGGCGAAGGTCGTCATCGGCACCGGCACGCGCTCGCCGAACCGCGCCTGAGCGGCGAGGCCTTCGGACGTGCGCAGGTGCGGGTTCGCCAGGACGCGCGTCGCTGAATCGGTCTTGAGCAGCCGGTAGTAGAGGCTGGGCAGTCCGGTCAGGAAGATGTCGGCCTGCGTGAGGTTCCGCAGATCCTGGAGCGTCATGCCCTGGTTCTCGCGGTCGACCGACGCCTGGCCGGAAAGGCCCGGCTGGCTCGGCGACGCGATCTGCAGACCGTACTCGCGGAGTCTGGTGCGGTCGACCTCGAGCAGCTCGACATCGATGATGACCTCCGGTCGAGCCTTGTCGATCGCCCGGATCACCTTGGCCGCGGCCGCGATGCGCTCGGGCGTGTCCTGAATCGTGATGGCGTTGGTCGCCGTGATCGGCGCGATCTTGCGCGCGTCGATCACGATGCGCAGCAGGTCGATCGTCTCCTTCAGGTCCGCGTTGCTCAGATAGAAGGTGCGGACGATCTCTTCCTCGTATTCGCGACGCTTCGCCGGCGTGTCCGGGACGATCGTGATGGTGCGGGCCGCGGTGACCCGGTAGAAGTTGCGCGTGCTCGTGGAGACGGCGTTCAGCGCGTCCTCGAACCTCGCGTTGCGCAGATCGATCGACACCGGCGCCTCGCGAAACGCCGGATCGAAGATGATGTTGAGATCGGCCAGCCGCGCGAGCAGGGTGAACACCTCGCGGCTGTTGGCTTGCGCGCTCGTCACGAGCGACCCCGGCAGCTTCAGATCGGGGGGGAGATCCAACCCCGGCGGCGGCAGCTCGCGCGTGCGCTCGATGAGCGCCTGAAGCGCCGTCTGGCCCTCGCGCGTGACGGCCAGCCGGGCCTTGAGACTGTTGCGCGTCGCGCGACGCTCGCGATCGATGTCCGCGCTCGTGGGATTGAGTTCCGAGGCGACCTGATACTCGACGAGCGCCTCTTCGTATTTCGCGACGGCCGCGAGACGCCGGCCGCGGAGGTAGTGCGCCTGGGCGGCCTTCGTTTTGGCTCGCTCGAGCGCCTGGCGAACCTCGACCTTCTCGGGGCCTGCGCGGAGGGCCTTCGTGTACTCCACGACCGCCCGGTCGTAGTCCTCGAGCTTCTCGGCACGCTGGCCGTTGCGCAGCGCCGCCGACGTGGCACACCCCGCCAGCGCCGCCGCCAGCGTCAGGACCAGCAGGAAGCCGGCCGCCGAGGCGAGGCGCCACCGGCTATCGCGAAGGGCCGCCGGTTCTGATGACATCGACACCACGAGGAATCCTGAAGACAAAGGAGTTATCGGCCAGACCCGTGTTTTCCTTGACGCCGCTGAACTCGAAGGTCGAGGTACCCCCCTGCTGATCGGCGGCGACGAGTGACCGGAACCGGAAGCTGTCGCGATCGACCACGAGCACCAACCAGTCATAGTCGCGCCGGGCCTGCTTCGGGTCAAGCCGCAGGGCGTAGGTCCCCGGTGGGGTCAGGGCCGCGTCGGCGTAGGTCACCTGGAAGTCCCGGTCGAGGTGACCCTTGCCGGTGAGAAAAAGCGCGGCGGTCGTCGCCTGATCGCCGGCAGGCATCGGGCTCACGATGACCTGTCGATCGGCCGGGATGTACGAGTAGATCTGCGACCCATCCGAGACGAACAGCTTCTCCTCTGGCGACGTGTAGGTCCACCGCATGCGGCCCGGCCGCTTGACTTGCAGCGTCCCGCGCTCGACGAGCCGCTTGCGCAGCACGCCGCCCACGTAGGTGTGGACGAAGTCGGCGGAAAAGTCGCGAATGCGGTCGTAGCGAGCCTGAATCAATCGCGCGAGGGCGTCGGGCGACGGGCGCGGCGGGGCCTGAGCGCTGGCGCTCGCACCGAAGGCCAGCAGCGCCACGATCGTGCTCAGTCTGTTCATGGGCATTCCGGCCGGACGCGGCCGCTATCCCTTCGGGGCGGCCGCGGCCAGTTGCGGCGCGGGCTTCGTGTCGACCGGCAGTTTGGCCGTCATCCAGTCGTTGATGCCGCCCTTGAGCACGCTGACCCGATAGCCCTTCCGGATCAGCTCGGCCGCCAGGCGTTCGCAGCCCAGCTCGTCCGGATCGGAGTCGTACGCGACGACCTCGCGCCCGCGCGGGATCTGCGAGACGTCGGGCGCGTTCGGGTTGACGCGGATGGCTCCGGGGAGCTTCACGGTGCTGTGTTCGTACGGGTACTTCAGACGCGCGTCGACGATCACCGGCGCGGTGTCGGGGTGATCGAGCCGCTGTTTCAGTTCCTCTTTGGTGATGCGAGGAACGGGCATGGAAGTATTCTGGCCGCCGCGTCGCAAGGGTGTCAAGGAAGGCACACCCGGTGCGGCGGGCCGTCGGGGTGAGTCACGTCGAGTCGGGTCGCCGGTCCTCCGCATTCGTGCGCCCGCTTGCGCATCTGCAAGCGGGATTACAGCTCGAACCGATGGTCGCACGCGCGGCAGCGGTACTCAAAGATGGGCATTGGCAACGCCTGTTCTGTCCGCCTTCGCGCTGCGCGCTACGGCGAGACAGCCTGAGAAGTGCTCGCTGGCTTGCCCAGACGAAGCTCGCCAGAACGGCGAGCGAAGGCTGGTGGACGGCAGGAGGCTCGAACTCCCGACCTCCGCGTTGCGAACGCGGCGCTCTCCCAACTGAGCTAGCCGCCCCCTCCGGTGCGGACCGGCCTCTCGACCGACTTCCTGACGGCCGGAACCTGTCATCTTAGCACGCGCGCCGCGCGCCGGGCAACGGCGTGCGGGTCCGCGATGCGGTTTCTCGGCCTCGCGTTCTCGGCCTTCGATCTCCGGCCTTCGGGGATTACTTGCCGAGCAGCTCGCCGTCCTTCTTCTGTTGCAGGTCGTCGATCTCGTGGATGTGCTGGTCGGTAATCCTCTGCACTTCGGTCAGCGCCCGCCGCTCGTCGTCTTCGGAGATCTTGTGGTCCTTGAGGAGCTTCTTCAGCCGTTCGTTGGCGTCGCGGCGGACGGTGCGTACGTTGTTGCGGCCTTCCTCGGCGTACTTGTGCACGAGCTTCGAGAGCTCCTTGCGGCGCTCGTCGGTGAGCGTAGGAATCGGGACCCGGATGACCTTGCCGTCGTTGGCCGGGTTGAGCCCGAGATTGGCGGCGCGGATGGCCTTCTCGATCGGCCCCATGAGCGATGGGTCGAACGGCTGGGCCACGATCACGGTCGGCTCGGGGATCGACAGGCTCGCCACCTGGTTGAGCGGCATGTTCGAGCCGTAGGCCTCGACGTGCACCGGGTCGAGAATGGCGATCGAGGCGCGCCCCGTGCGCACGCCAGCCAGCTCGCGCCGCACGTGCTCGTTGACGGTCTTCATCTTCTGGTTGACTTCGGCGTAGACGCTCTTGAGGTCGTTCGCATCCATGGCAGTTGTCCTCACGCGCGCACGATCGATCCGACCGCCTCGCCCATGATCACGCGGCGCAAATTTCCGGACGTGCGCAGACTGAAGACGACGATCGGCAGATTGTTGTCCATGCAGAGCGAGATGGCGGTCGCGTCCATGACCTTCAGGCCCTGCTCGAGCACCTGCAGGTAGGACAGCTCCGGCAACCGCGTCGCGTTCGGATCCGTCATCGGATCGGCGGTGTAGATGCCATCGACTTTCGTGCCCTTGAGGATGACGTCGGCCTTGATCTCCATCGCGCGGAGCGCTGCGGCCGTGTCGGTGGAGAAATAAGGGTTCCCGGTACCGGCGGCGAAGACGACCACCCGGCCCTTTTCGAGGTGCCGCATGGCGCGCCGCCGGATGAACGGCTCGGCCACGGCCCGCATTTCGATCGCCGTGGCGAGCCGCGTCACGGTGCCTTGCCGCTCGAGCGCGTCCTGCAGGGCGAGCGCGTTGATGACCGTCGCCAGCATGCCCATGTAGTCGGCGGTGGAGCGATCCATGCCGCGCGCGCTGGCGGCCAGCCCCCTGAAGATGTTGCCTCCGCCGATGACCACGCCCGTTTCGACACCGAGCGCCTGGATCTCACCGATCTCCCGGGCGATCTCGGCGGTCACCTGCGGGTCGATGCCGTAGCCCCGCTCGCCCATGAGCGCTTCGCCCGAGAGCTTCAGCAGGACGCGTCGGTAGACCGGTGACGACATACGCGTCGAGGATTATAGATCGCGATCAGGCCCCTTCGCCGAGCTTGAATCGCGCGAAGCGGGCCACGGTGATGTTCTCGCCCACTTTGGCAATGGCCGCCTGAATGAGCTGGCTGACCGTGGTCTTGGGGTCCCGAATCGAGGGTTGATCGACGAGCACCATTTGCTCATAGAAGCTCCCGAGCTTGCCCTCGACGATCTTCTCGATGACCTGCGGGGGCTTGTTCGAGCCCTCGAGCTGTGCGCGAGAGATCCCCTTTTCGCGCTCGAGCACGTCGGCGGGCACGTCCTCCCGTCGGACGTACTGCGGGCTGGCGGCCGCGATCTGCATCGCCAGCTCCTTGGCGAGCGCCTGGAAATCGTCGGTCCGCGCGACGAAGTCCGTCTCGCAGTTCACCTCGACGAGCACGCCGATCTTGCCGCCCAGGTGGACGTAGCTGCCGATTGTGCCCTGGCCGGTGGACCGGCCGGCTCGCTTCGCCGCCTGCGCGAGGCCGCGCTTGCGGAGAATGGTGGTCGCCTCCTCCACGTCGCCGTTGGCTTGCGCGAGGGCGGCCTTGCACTCCATGAAGCCCGCGCCGGTCTGGTCGCGCAGGGCTTTGACTTGATCTGCCGTGATGGTCATGCGAAGAGCTCCAAACGAAGTCACGAGTTTCGGGTTCCCGTCAGGGGCCGTACACACGTCGCGCCGGCCAGAGGGAGTCCCGGCCGGCGCGCGATACACCTTTCAGACCCATCACACCGAGGCTGCCGATGCCGCCGGCTCGGGACGCGCCGGCCGCTGGCGCGCCACCCTTGCGCCCGCCTCGGCCGCCGCGTGCTGGGCGGCCGCCGCGACGGCTTCGGCCTGCGCCGATTCGCGATGTGCGCGGCCGTCGAGCACGGCGTCGGCGATGCGGGAGGCGAAGAGCCGAATCGCCCGCAGTGCGTCGTCGTTGCCCGGGATGGCGAAGTCGACTTCCTCAGGATCGCAGTTGGTGTCGACCACGCCGATGATGGGGATCTTGAGCTTGCGCGCTTCGTCGACGGCGATCTGTTCGTTCCTGGTGTCGACCACGAAGACGGCGTCCGGCAGCTTGTTCATCTGCCTGATGCCGTCGAGGTTCTTCTGCAGCTTGTGCTTCTCCTTCTCGAGCCGCGCGATCTCTTTTTTCGACAGCGTGTCGTAGCGGCCGTCGACGTTCATCGCCTCGATGTCGCGCAGCCGACCCAGGCTCCGCTGGATCGTCGCGAAGTTGGTCAGGAGCCCGCCCAGCCAGCGCTGGTTCACGAAGAACATGCCGCAGCGCCGGGCCTCGTCGGCGATCGCATCCTGGGCCTGGCGCTTCGTGCCAACAAACAGCACCGTGCGGCCTTCGGCCGCGAGATCGCTGACGAACTGGACGGCCTCATTGAACTTCTTCGCGGTCTTGCTGAGGTCGATGATGTAAATGCCGTTCCGCTCCCCGAAGATGTATTCCTTCATCTTCGGGTTCCACCGCTTCGTCTGGTGGCCGAAGTGCACCCCGGCCTCCAGCAGGTCTTTCATCGAGATCGCCGTCAAGATTCCTCCATCCCATGTCGGCGGGGACCCCCGGACTGCGCTCTCTGGAGCTTCGTCCAGGGTCGCCGGACTTCGCTCTTCGAGCTTCGTCCAGGGTCGCCG
>CAYHSN010000202.1:0-6307 GCA_964359235.1 uncultured Vicinamibacterales bacterium
AACGTGCAGGCGCCGTCCGGCGCGCAGGTGATCGACGCGAAGGGCGGCCACGTGTACCCCGGCTGGATCAACGCGGCCACGACGCTCGGCATCACCGAACCGGGGCCAGGCGGCTGGTACAACGACAACGCCGAGATGCTCGACCTCAACCCGCAGCTCCGCACGCGCGTCGCCTACAAAGCCGACAGCGACGCGATCCCGATCGCGCGGGCGAACGGCGTCACCGCCGTCGCGGCGGTGCCCGGCGGCGGCACGCTCGGCGGCGAGGTGCCGGTCATGAACCTCGACGGCTGGACGTGGGAGGAAGCGACCGCGCGGCCGTCGGTCGGGATCGCGTTCCGCTTCCCGGGCATCGCTGGCGGCGGGTTCGGCTTCTTCGGCGACGCGCCCGAAGGGCCCGAGCGCACCTACGAAGATTTGAAGAAGGAGCGGGACAAGAAGCTCGACGATCTGGCGGCGCTCTTCGATCGAGCGCGCGCGTACGCGAAGGCCGGTGCGAACCGCCGGACCGACTGGACGCTCGACGCGCTCGTCCCGATCGTGGACGGCAGGCAGCCGCTCTTCACGTCGGCGCGCACCGAGGCGGACATCAGGGACGCCATTGCCTTCGCCGAGCGCGTGAAGGTGAAGATCGTCCTCAGCACCGGGCCCGAGGCGGCGCTCGTGGCGCCGCTCCTCAAAGAGAAGAAGATCCCGGTCATCCTCGGTTCCATCCTCACGCTGCCGTCACGCGAGGACATGCTGCACGCGGCGAGCTATCAGGCCGCGGGTGAGCTGGCCCAGGCCGGTGTCACGTTCGCGTTCTCGACGGGCGATGCGACCAACGTGCGCCTGCTGCCGTACCACGCCGCGATGTCGGTGGCCTGGGGGCTGAATCGCGATGAGGCGATCAAGGCGCTCACGATCAACGCGGCCCAGATCCTCGGCGTTGCCGATCTCATGGGCAGCCTCGAGCCGGGCAAGCTCGCGAACCTCTTCATCGCGAGCGGCGACCCGCTCGAAATCCGCACCGCTGTCACCTACGTCGTGATCAACGGACGCGAGCTGAGCGTGAAAGACCGGCATTACGCGCTGTACGAGAAATGGATGGCGCGGCAGTAGGGGCCGGCTCTAGCCAGCCCGGTGCTCGTTAGTAGGGGCCGGCTTTAGCCGGCCCGGCGCTCGGGCCGAGCCCCTCGACTCAGCTCGGGACAGGCAAGCTCGGCCCCTACGAGATCACGATTGAGGAACGCACATGGTCAATAGACTTCGATTCTCTGTTCTCGCCGCGGTCATCGCGGCTTCGCTGACGCTGGCCGCGCGAGCGGAAGGCCCGCGCATCTACGCGATCACCGGCGCGCGCATCGTCACGGCCGCCGGCCCGGCGATCGAGGCCGGCACGATCGTCCTGCGCGACGGCTTCATCGACGCCGTCGGCGCGACCGTGACCGCTCCGGCCGACGCGTGGGTCATCGACGGCAAGGGGCTCACCGTCTACCCGGGGCTGATCGACATGGGCACGACGGCCGGCGTCGACGTGCCGCGCGCGCAGCCGCCGCAGAATCCGGCGACGACCGAAGAGCTCGAGCGCTGGAAGCGTGGCGCGATCCTGCGGCCGCACTTCCTCGCGGCCGAGCACATCAGGACCGACGCGACAGACCTCCACAAGTTCGCCGCGGCCGGCATCACGACCGTGCTTGCGATCCTCGAAGGCACCGTCATCCACGGCCAAAGCGCGCTCGTCAACGTGAAGCCGCCGGACGACGAGCCGCAGATCGGCGCGCCCGCTGACGTCCGGACCGGTCTGCTCGTCGTGAAGACGCCCGTGGCACTGCACGTCGAGTTCTCGGAGCGCACGCCGGGCAACGCGTATCCGGAGTCGCTCATGGGCGTCATCGCGTTCGTCCGTCAGACGCTCCTCGACAGCCAGCACGACCGGCTCGAACAGCAGGCCTACGCGCGCAAGGCGCCCGGCGTGGGCCGGCCGGGCGTCGATCCGGCCCTCGACGCGCTCGGACCCGCGCTCGACGGCAAGCTGCCCGTCGCCTTTCGGGCCGGGCTGAACCGCGAAATCCGCCGCGCGCTGAAGATGGCCGCCGCCTTCAAGCTCGACCCGATCATCACGGGCGGCCTCGAGGCCGACCAGGTGAGCGCCGAGATCAAGGCGGCGAACGCGCACGTGGTCTACAGCCTCGACTACCCAACGAAGCCGAAAACACTCGCGCCCGACGCCGACGAGCCGGTCCGCGTGCTGCGCCAGCGCGCGAACGCGCCGAAGGTGCCGGCCGCGCTCGACAAGGCCGGTCTCACATTCGCATTCCAGTCGGCGGGGCTGAAGGATCCGAAGGACTTCGTGAAGAACGCCGCGAAAGCCGTGAAAGAGGGGCTGCCGGCGGACGCCGCCATCCGGGCGCTCACGATCAACGCCGCGCGCATCGCGGGCGCAGCGGATCGCCTCGGCTCCCTCGAACAGGGTAAGATCGCCAACGTCATCGTCGCTGACGGCGACCTTTTCGCCGAGGCGACGAAGATCAGGCACGTGTTTGTCGACGGCCGGATGGTCCGGTTAGACGACGCGTCCGGCGCCGCGCGGGGCCCGCGCCCCGGACGGCCCGGGTACTGAGACCAGCCGCGCGAAGCTGCGTTCGGGACCGCTGTGGACGTGGCGCAGGCCTTCGGGCTTGCCTCGAGGCGCGACTGACGTCGCGCGCCACGACGGTCCCGGGCGCGGCCGGCCGGCGTCGCCTCCCGCGAGCACCTCACCTGATGGCCCGTCCACCGATTCCCCTTCTCGCGCTCGCGCTCCTCGCCTGCCTCTGCGGCGACGCGCCGGTCCGGGCGCAGACGCCGCCCGCCGCCCCGCAGACACCGCCGGCTCAGGCCGAGGAAGCGAAGAACGGCGCGCTGCGCGTCTTCCTCGACTGCCGCGCGCGGTGCGACTTCGACTACCTGCGCACCGAGATCGCCTTCATCAACTACGTGCGCGATCGGAAAGACGCCGAGCTGCACGTGCTCGTCACGACCGTCCGAACGGGCGGTGGCGGCAGCGAATACACGCTCACGTTCATCGGCCTCGAACGGTTCGAGGGCCAGGACGACTCGTTGACCTACGTCTCGGGACCGACCGACACCGACGACCAGGAGCGACGCGGGTTCACGCAGATGCTGAAGCTCGGCCTGATGCGCTACGTGGCGCGCACGCCACTCGCGCCGGAGATCCAGATCTCGCAGCGGCGACCGGATACCGGAAGGCCGGCGACGTCGGGCGCGACCGCGGCCGAGGATCCCTGGAACTTCTGGATCTTCCGCGCGAGCACGAACGGCAACTACTTCTCCGAGGAGCGGACCCAGCGTGGATCGCTGCGGGGCTCGTTCTCGGCCAACCGCACCACCGAAGCTCTCAAGATCAGCGTGAACGCCAACGGCAACTACAATGAGAGCCGGTACGACCTGAGCGACGAGGGAGAGGAACCCGACATCTACGTGAACATCACGCGCGACTACAGCGTCGGCAGCCAGGTGGTGAAGAGCCTGAGCGGCCACTGGTCGGCGGCCGCTCGCGGTTCGGTGTCGTCCTCGACGTTCACCAACCTGGATCGCGCGATCCGTTTCTGGGGCGGCCTCGAATACAACGTGTTCCCGTACACCGAGTCCACGCGCCGCGAGTTCACGTTCCAGTACACGGTCGGCCCCAACTGGCTTCGGTACAACGAGCCGACGATCTTCGAGAAGACCGGGGAAACGCTCTACAGCCACCAGCTCATCGTGTCGCTCAGCCTGCGGCAGCCCTGGGGCACCGGCTTCGTCAACGGCGAGGTGATTCAGTACCTGCACGATCTGAGCAAGAACCGGCTCGAGCTCGGCGGGCGCGTCGAGGTGCGCCTCTTCCGCGGGTTCACGTTCAACGTGGGCGGCGATGTCTCGCGCATCCGCGACCAGCTCTACCTGCCGGCCGGCGAGGCGACGCCCGAAGAAATTCTCGTGCTGCGCCGGCAGCTCGCGACCGGCCATCGCTACACGCTCAACTGGGGCGTGAGCTACACGTTCGGATCCATCTACAATAACGTCGTGAATCCGCGCTTCGACCGGTAGACTGCGGGCCGAGCCCTTCGACGCCGCTCAGGGCAGGCAAGCTCGGCCCCTACGACGGTTGGCGTCGTTGGCACTCCTTGCGGTGGTGTCCGCCTTCAGGCGGACCTGCGAAGGCGATGAGCGAGACCCACCTGAAGCTCCGCACGTGCGCCGTTCGCTCCTGGCGCGAATCGGACGCCGAGACGCTGCCCGTCCACGCCAACAACCGCAAGATCTGGATCAACCTGCGCGACCGCTTCCCCCATCCCTACACCGTCGCCGACGCGCGCGCGTTCCTCAAGGTCGCGCTCGCCATGCAGCCCGAGACCTACTTCGCCATCGAGGTGGACGGCCACGCGATCGGCGGCATCGGGTACCAGCTCCACGAAGATGTCGAGCGTGTGTCGGCCGAGATTGGATACTGGCTCGGCGAGGCGTACTGGAACCGAGGCATCACGACCGAAGCGCTGCAAGCCGTCACCGAGTACGCCATCAAGCGGCACGGGCTAACGCGGGTCTACGCGCTGCCGTTCGAGTGGAACGTGGCGTCGTGCCGCGTGCTCGAGAAGGCCGGCTACGTGCTCGAAGCGCACCTGCGCCGCAGTGCCATCAAAGACGGTCGCATCGTCGATCAGTTCCAATACGGCTACGTCGTGCCTGCGCCTGAAGGCGAACCAGCGGGGTAGCCGTTACCCGGTCTTCTCCTCGTTCCTCGTTCCTCGTTCCTCATTCCTCGTTCCTCATTCCTCGTTCCTCGTTCCTCGTTGCTCGCTGTCAGCCCCCAACCGTCACCGAAGCTCTTCCGTGTAACGAAGCTCCGCCTCAAACCGTCGAGTGGCATGAGAACAAGAACGCGGCTACGCTTCGTTACTAAGCGGCCGCCACCGCGGCCGCGCCCAAGCCGGGCTTGCACGGAAACGTCGACACATTCGTACACATTTCAGCCGTGCAAGCACGGCTAAAGCGGTGTCTAACGCGAGTGCGAAAGGAGACTCTTGATGGCCTTAGCCCCGGCGTTGTTCCTCACGGGCGCCCTTCTCGCCGGTTCGTTCCAGGCACCCCCTCCCGCCCAGCCGCCGAAACCTGAAACTCCTCAGACCGGCGAGGCGTTGCGGGTCTTTCTCGACTGCCAGTTCTACTGCGACTTCGACTTCATGCGCACCGAGATCGCGTTTGTGAACTACGTGCGGGATCGCAAGGACGCCGAGGTGCACATCCTCGTCACGGTGCAGCGAACCGGCAGCGGCGGCGCCGAGTACACCCTGAAGTTCATCGGCCTCGAGCGGTTCGCGGGCGCCGACGCGACGCTGCGGTTCGTCTCAGAGCAGACCGCGACATCCGACGAGATTCGGCGCGGTCTGGCTCGTGTGATCAAGCTGGGTCTCGCGCCGTACGTCGCGAACACGCCGCAGGGCGAGCGTCTCGACGTGCAGTACAAGCCGCTCGCCGAGCAGAAGAAGGAAGTCGTCGGCGAGGTGAAGGACCCGTGGAACCTCTGGTACTTCCGGACGCGGCTGAACGGCAACTTCTCGGGCGAGCGGTCGAACCGCCGGCGCTCGGTGGGCGGCTCGCTTTCGGCCAACCGGACGACGGAGAAGTGGAAGATCAATCTGTCGGCAAACGGCAACTACTCCGAGAACAGCTTCGAGCTGGGCGGCGGCACCACCTACACGTCGCTGCAGCGCAGCTTCAACTGGACGGCGCTCGTCGTGAAGAGCCTCAACGCCCGCTGGTCGGCCGGGCTCAAGAACACGGTCAGTTCGTCGACCTTTCTGAACCAGGCCCGCTATGTCAGGCTCGCGCCGGGCATCGAGTACAACTTCTTTCCGTACTCGGAATCCACCCGCCGCCAGCTCACGGTTCAGTACACGGCCGGAGTGGACTCGTACGACTACAAGAAGGACACCCTGTTCGGAAAGACGGCGGAAACCCTCTTTGACGAGACGGTCGTCGTCTCGCTGGATCTGCGGCAGCCGTGGGGCTCGGCCGGGATCTCGTTCGAGGGGTCGCACTACTTCGAGGACCCCTCGAAGTACCGACTGACGCTGTTCGGCCACTCCGACGTCAGGCTCTTCAAAGGGTTCTCGTTCAACCTCTTCGGAAACGTGGCCCGCATCCACGACCAGATCTATCTGCCCCGCGGCGGTGCGACCGACGAAGAAATCCTCGTCCGGCAGCGCCAGCTCTTGACGTCGTACAGCTACTACATCGGGTTCGGCATCAGTTACTCCTTCGGCTCGAAGTACCAGAACGTCGT
>CAYHSN010000203.1:0-6306 GCA_964359235.1 uncultured Vicinamibacterales bacterium
GGCGCCTCGGCTTTCGCAGCCTCGGCGCGGCCGCGGAGATCGTCGGACGGTACCAGGTCAGCGCGGTCTACGCGCGCAAGGACTGGGCCGATGGGAATCCGGACGCCGCCGTAGGTTACCTGGCGGGATATCTCCACGCGGGCCGGTGGACGCGCGATCCGGCGAACAAGGCGGTCGTGATCGAGGCGCTGGCGAAGGGGTCCGACCCGGCGTCCGCGCGAGAGACCTACGAGCGCACGTTCGCGGCAGGCCCAGAGCCCGAGCCGACGTTCGACCTCGAGGCGTTCAAGAACGGCCTCGCGCTGCGTGCGGAGATCCAGGGGACCTGGGGCGGCACGCCGCCTCCTCCCGAGCGCTACTACGATCTCAGCTACTACAGGAAAGCGCTGGCGCTGCTGACACGCTGACCTGCTCTCCTCACCGATGGAGCGAGTAGGTCACCTTCGCCACCAACGATCGATTCGATCGGTTGGCGAAGACGCCGTCCGTGCGCCGCGTCTCGTTGTAGACGACGTAGACGTTGTCGATGGTGCGAAAGATGTAGTTCAAGCGGACCTGCACGACGGCCAGGCTGCCCGAACTGTTGTATTGCGCGTAGGCCGACGCGAGCAGACTGGACGTGAAGGAGACATTCGACTTCAGTCCGAACAGGTGGGTATGGAACGAGCCCTCGCCGAGGTCGACGTCATTGAATTCATAGTCCGACTGAACCGAGAAATTCTTGCCGGGCCTGTACTCGAGCGCGAACTCGTACGACCCATGGGTCCCGTCATAGAATCGGCCCACGTTGGCCTCCGCCCTGCCGCTCAGCTTCCGCCCGTCGAACGTCTCCACGCTGACCTCGGCGGTGTTCCAGTCGTACCGCCTCGGCGGCAGCACGACGCCCGCGCTGATCTCGAAGGGGTCCGGGAGGCGCTCCACCTGGTGATCCACCTTCGCCGCAATCCGGTCGCCGCTCTGGAACACCGTCGCAAACGCCATGGTGCTCTCGCTCGACTGCAGCACGCCGCGCTGATCGTGGAACGACACGAAGCTCGGCGAAATCTCGAGCTGCCGGACGAACCGACTGCGGGGCCGCGGCTTCAGCGACAGTCGCGCGCCCGTCATGCGGTCGTGGCGCCGCACGAAGCCCGCTCCCGGGGTGAAGCCTTCGTTGACGTCGAGGTAGCTGACGCCGGCCTCCACCAGATCCGACTGCCACTCGGCGCCGGCCTGCGCCGCCCATCGCGTGCCCTCGACCGTCGCGTCGCTCGACGCCGCGACGAGCCCCGTGACGTTGAGGTACTTCCCCAGCACGAACCTGGCGTCGGCGCCCGCGACCCGGTTGTGACGCCCTCCGCCCTGGCGGTTCGTGACGATGGCGCCAACGTAGGATCGACCGAGCAGTTCCTTCCTCGCCCGCCCGACCGCGAAGTTCTCGCCCGGCGCGGCGGCGGAGTCGTCCGTCTGCACGTTCAGCACGCCCAGATCGAACCCCGCGGACTTGCCCGTCAGCTTACCCCCGCCGATGATGGGAAGCGGCTCGCCCTGCGGCGACAGTCCGATACTGCGGGTGTAGACGATTTCCAGGAGCCGCGACCCGAAGTCCTGTTGGGCGACACCCATCTTCAGCGAGTCGGCGCCTTCGATGAAGAACTGCCGCCGCTCCGGGAAAAACAGGCTGAAGCGCGTGAGGTTCACGCGCTGCGCGTCGACTTCGGCCTGGGCAAAGTCCGGGTTGAGCGTGAGGTCCGCGGTCAGATTCGAGCTCACGGCGAACTTGAGATCGTCAATGCCCACCTCGGCGAGCGCCCGTGCCGTCCGCGGCGGCGACGTGGCCCCGAGTTTCTCCGCGCCGGCGACGACGTACGGCCGGATGCGGAGCCGCTCGGCCTGGCGGATGTCCTTGAGGCCCGTCAGGTGGCCCGCCTGCGACACGTGCGTGAAGGCGAAGTTCCGATTCCACGCTGCCCAGGACACGAGCTCGTTCTTGCGCTTGATGACGCGCTCGAGATTGAGACCCCAGGCCTGCTCCTCGTCGCCCGAGAAGCGCAGGATCTTGAACGGGATCGCGATCTCGACGGTCCAGCCCCGCTCGCCGAGCGCGGCCGCGACGGACCACTGCTCATCCCAGTCGGCGTCGACCAGTCGCGACTCGTTTCGCACGATGGCGTCGTACCGGGTGCCGCGCGGGTTCACGCGGAAGAGAAACGCGTTGCGGTGATCGTGGTAGGAGTCCAGGAGCACGGCGAACGTGTCGTCGCTCTCGAGGGTGTTGTCGCGTCGCAGCTCCGTGGCCCGGACGAGATCCGGTTCGCTGTCCTCGAGTTCCGCCGCGATGTAGAGATGCGTCTTGTCGTAGACGATCCGGACGCGAGTCGCCTGCGTCGCCGGGCTGCCCTCCCTGGGTTCCTTCTGCCGGAAATCGGCGATCACGATCGCCTTCGCCCACACCGCATCGTCGAGCCGACCGTCGAGCCGCGGGGCCGCCGTGACCGCGGTCGCCGCGGCGACCGGCGGATCGTCGGGTGAGGACGCGCGTGCGGTGGCCGCCGGTGACAGGCACGAAACCGTCAGGAACCACACCGTGAGCGAGATCCCCACAGACCGCGATGCGTGTGTCATTGCGCCCTCGTCGACAGATCGGCGTCTCAGCCGCTTGCCATGCGCCGCTCGATCGGCGGCAGCCGCCTCGGGAGGCTGGTCGATTCGCGCGTTCCCCTGAGGGGGTCGAGTATAAAGCAGGGTACGACGGTGACCGGCGGCGAAATCGCCGGGAGCGATGGCGACACGTTGCACTACAATAGACGGACTTTTGACCACTCTTATGCCAAACGCCTCCTCTCGTGCCCGCGTGCGTGTTCGTGTTCTCGTGTTGGCGATGGCAGGGTTGGTCGCCGCGGCGGTCGCCGCCGCGCAAAGTCCGCCGACCCTGAGGGCCTTCCGGATCCCGGACGCCGGCGCGAGGCCCGCCATTGACGGGACGGTCACCGACGACGTGTGGGCGAAAGCCCAGCCGGCCGAGCGCTTCACGCAGCAGGATCCGCACGAGGGTCAGCCCGCCTCCGAACCGACCGAGGTCCGCGTGCTGTTCGACCGCCGGGCGGTCTACATCGGCATCGTTTGTTTCGACTCCGAACCCGACAAGATCGTCGTCACGCAGAGCCGCCGCGACGCGGATCTCAACGACACCGACTCGGTGCAGATCGTGCTCGACACCTTCAACGACAGCCAGAACGCGTTCGTGTTCGGCACGAACCCGCTTGGCATCGAGTACGACGGTCAGGTGGCCGGTGAGGGCCAGACGGGCGGCATCGTGCAGCGTTCGGGCGGCGCGGGCTCGCAGCGCGGCCAGATCAGCGGGGTCAATCCGAACTGGGACGGCGACTGGACGGTGAAAGCGCAGATCACCAAGCGCGGGTGGGAAGCCGAGCTGATGATTCCGCTGAAGACGCTGCGCTACCAGAACGGCGCCGATCGGGTGTGGGGCATCAACGTGATGCGGGTCATCCGGCGCAAGAACGAGCAGGCCTTCCTCGCGCCGATCCCGCGCGGCTACGACCTGTACCGTGTGTCGCTCGCCGCCAAGCTCACCGGCCTCGATCTGCCGGGCCGACGCGATCTGAAGGCCATCCCGTTTGTCGCCGGCAGCCTGAACCGCGACTACGCGATCCCCGGCCAGGACACCGACCGCAACGCCGACATCGGCCTCGACGTGAAGTGGGGTGTGACGCCGAACCTCACGGCTGACTTCACGGTGAACACCGACTTCGCGCAGGTCGAGGCGGACGAGGAACAGATCAACCTGACCCGCTTCCAGCTCTTCTTCCCCGAGAAGCGCCCCTTCTTCCTCGAAAACGCGTCGACCTTCCAGTTCGGCACGCCGCAGGAGATCGATCTGTTCTTCTCGCGCCGGATCGGGCTGTCGACGACGGCGGCCTCGGGCGCGCCGATCGGGATCATCGGCGGCGCGCGTCTGACAGGCCGCGTGCAGTCGTTCAACCTCGGGTTGCTCAACATTCAAACGGAGGAGACCCTCGACGATCGCAGCGGCAGGCTCGTGGCGCCGGCCAACAACTTCACCGTCGCGCGCGTGCAACGGCAGGTCGGCCGGTCCAGCTTCGGCGCCATCTTCGTCAACCGGCAGGCGACGGGCGACTCGGCGGGCGCAGACAACTACAACCGGGCGTACGGCGCCGATGCCGTGCTGCAGGTGACGACCAACGGCAGGCTCTTCGCCTTCATCGCGCGGACCGACTCGCCGGGCGAGACGGGGTCGGATCAGGCCGGCCGCGCCCACTACACGTACGCGAACACCCTGTTCAACGGGTTCATCGGCGTGTCGGCCGTGGGCAATCGGTTCAACCCCGAGGTCGGGTTCCTGCCGCGCCGCGGCTACGTCAAACCCGAGGGACGGTTCTTCCTGAACTACCAGCCGAAGCGCTGGGCGTGGATCCGCCGCTTCTCACCGCACGTGTCGCAGAACAACTACTACGGCCTCGACGGCGCGCTGCAAAGCTCGCGCGGGCACTATCACTTCTTCGAGATCCAACCGGCGCAGGGCGGGCGGTTCGGCCTGATCGCCGAGCGCGCGCAGGATCGGCCCGAGCGGCCGTTTGCCGTCTTCGCCGGCGCCGACGGGAAGCGCGTGATCGTCCCGCCGGGTCTGTACACCTGGCATCAGTTCTGGGCGGAGTACCTCAGCGATCCGAGCGCGCCGCTCTACGGCACCTTCCGCTACAAGACCGGCGGCTTGTACAACGGCGACTACGACGGGTTCGAGGCGCAGCTTGGCATGCGCGCCGGCGCGAAGTTCCTCGTCACGATCGGCTGGACGCGCGACTCGGCCGACCTGCCGGGCGGATCGTTCACGACGAACCTCGTCCCCGCGAAAGTGAACCTGTCGTTCACCACGCTCGCCAGTCTCCAGGCGCTCGTGCAGTACAACAGCCAGACGGCGCAGGTGTCGTCGAACATCCGACTGGCGCTCCTCGATCGGAGCGGGACGGGTCTGTTCCTCGTCTACAACGATCGCCGCGACACCTCGCGCGCCACGTCCGCCGAGTTGCTTGGCCGCTCGTTCATCGCGAAGTACACCAGGCTGTTGGATTTCTGACCACGGTGCGACGTGCTGAGAGCTGAAAGCTGAGAGCTGAAAGCTCAGAGCTTGCGCTGGCTGCGGCGCTCTGCCAAGCTGAACTGGATCGCGCGCGAGCGGCGTGGGGCGAGGGGACCCCACCCCTCGACAGGCTCGGGGTGCCCTGAGCGTGCCGAAGGGCACAAGCGAGCGCGCTTAGCGGGGTGCAGCCGCCTTCGCACAGCTTCGGGCGCCTTCGCAGAGCTTCGGCGACCCTGGACGAAGCTCGAAGAGCGAAGTCCGGCGGGCCTGCACGCAGCTCAACGAGCGGGGTGCAGGGGACCCCGCCAATCAAGCGAGGCGTCGTCCCGTGCCTGCCAACCTGACGCCCGAGTACCACCGCGCCGAAGCGCGCCACCGGACTGCCAAGTCCACCGAAGAGAAGATCGCCGCGCTCGAGGAAATGCTGCGCGTCGTCCCCAAGCACAAGGGGACCGACGGCCTGCAGGGCGATCTGAAGGCGCGGCTCGCGAAGCTGCGCAGGGAGCCGCCGAACAAGGGCGCGAAGGCCAGCCACAGCCACACGATCCCGCGCGAGGGCGCGGGACAGGTCGCGCTCGCCGGCCCACCCAACAGCGGCAAGTCCGCCCTCGTCAGGAGCCTCACGCACGCGACGCCGGCCGTTGCCGGCTACCCGTTCACCACGCGCGAGCCGACGCCGGGCATGATGCGCTTCGAGGACATCGCGTTCCAGCTCGTCGACCTGCCGCCGATCTCCCAGCAGCACATCGAGCCGTGGGTGTTCGACCTGGTGCGCGCGGCGGATGTGGTGTGGCTCGTGCTCGACGGCGCCACGGCGCTCGAGGGGCTCGATGAAGTCCACGCCCTCCTCAAGGCGCACCATATCGCCCTGCAGCCGGTGGGCCGCCGGCGCCTCGATCCGGATCCCGACGCCCGCTTCGAGTGCGACGCGCTCATCATCGTCACCGGGCTCGACAAACCCGGCGTCGCCGAGTCGATCGACGCGATGGACGAGCTGCTCGAACGCCGCTGGCCCATCCTCGCGGTGTCCACGCGGACGGGCGCGGGGTTGGACGATCTGAAGAAGAAGACCTTCGACGCGTTCGACATCATCCGCATCTATACGAAACAGCCCGGTAAGCCCGCGGACCGGAGCGCGCCGTTCACGCTGCCGCACGGCTCGACGGTCGCGGATCTCGCCACGCGGATCCACAAGGACCTGGCCGCGA
>CAYHSN010000204.1:0-6298 GCA_964359235.1 uncultured Vicinamibacterales bacterium
TCGTCAGCGCGTAGCCGTCCAGCCACTTGAACGGTGAGATGCCGGTCGAGTAGTGCCCGCACGGCAGGACGAACACCTCGTGATCGATCCCGCGCCGGCGGAAGTCATCCACGAGCTCCTGCGAGAGGTGAACGGGGAACGACAGGTCGTAACGCGCGTAGACCAGGAGCGTGCGCGTGTCGCGCATGCGCTCGAGGAACGGCTGCGGGCTGATGGGGAGCCAGAAACGGCGCAGCCGCTCGAGATCGACATGACCGTTCAGTCCCTTCCGTACGTGTGAGGTGGACAGTCCCTCCCAGACGACGTCGGCGAAAAACGGCGAGATGTGGTTGAGCGCCGCGGCGCGGACGAGCGGTTCGTGCGCGGCGGTCAGCATCGCGAGGCAGGAGCCGAGGCTCGTGCCGAGAATGCCGAGCCGCTCGTAGCCCTGCGAGGCGAGCCACGCGAGCGCGCGCCGGCTGTCCATCACGGCCTGCCGGCAGACCTGCGCCGTCCGCCCGATGTTCGCGCTGACGATGTAGTCGGCGCGCGCGAGTTCGGGGGGCATGCGGCGGTCGTGGTAGGGCAGGCTGAGACGAAGCGCGGTCAAGCCGAAGCGCGCCAGCACCTGGCACAGTCCCACATGCCCTTCATCGTCCGCGTTCCACTGCGGCAGGACGAGTACGGCGCGACGCGGCCGGCCGCGTGCGCGATCGATGGCGGCGGGAAACAGCCGCGCGTGGACGGTGTTGTTGTCGGGGTGCGGCGTGGTGAAGGCGCTGGGAAACCGCAGCCACTCGCCGTCGAGCTCGTAGTCGCTGATGGGCGGCGTGTCGTAGAAGCGGCCCGAGTCCGCCATGGCCCGATCGACCCATGCGTCGAGGATCGTCTCGGGTGAGGCGGACCGATCCTGTCCGTCGCGCGGAATCCAGTCCAGCCCCCACTCGAACTGGCGCACCGTGCGCTCGCCGTCGCTCGCCGCCGCCAGCCAGCGCTCCCACGCGTGGAAGATCGGCGTCAGCACCTCAACGTCCTCCGGCTGCGGTGCCGGCCGGCGTCGCGATGTGCGGCTCGAGCATCTCGGCGAGATCGAGCAGGTGCAGCGTGTGGCCGTGCAGGCCGACGATCTGGCAGCCGCAGGGCAGGCCGTCGGAGGTCGTGCCGCAGGGGATCGAGATCGCCGGGTGGCCGGTGAGGTTGAAGAGCTGCGTCAGGCGGAGCAGCGCCGAGCGAACCGGCTCGCTGCCGGTCTCGATCGGCACCGTCGCCGCGCCGATCGGCGGCGCGGGGATCGGCAGCGTCGGCAAAATGAGCCCGTCGCGTCCGGCGAGCGCCGCGTCGACTTCGGCGCGCAGGACCCGGCGGCCGTGCAGCGCGCGCAGGTAGTCTTCGGCGAGCACGTAGCGGCCGAGCTCGAGGCGCAGGCGCACGGGCTTGGTGTAGTCCTGCGGCTTGGTGTCGAGCGCGGGGGCGTGGTAACGGGCCGCCTCGGCCAGGCTGACGTGCAGGTACACCGGCGCGATGTCCCCGGCGTGGCGGATGTCCACGTCCTCGAGGACGCAGCCGGCGTCGCCGAGCCGCGCGAGGGTCGCCTCGAACGCGCGGCGCACCTCGGTGTCGAGCCGATCGAGGAAGTAGCGGCGCGGCAGCCCCAGGCGCGGCGGCGCGGCGACCGGCTGCGGCGCGCCCTCCCGCGCCGCGCCGCGCATCACGTTGTACATGAGCCGCGCGTCGCCGACCGAGCGGGTCATCGGGCCGACGTGATCGAGTGTCGGGCTGAGCGGCACGACGCCCGCGCACGACAAATCGCCGCGCTGCGGCTTGAGCCCGACGATGCCGCAGGCCGCGGCGGGAATGCGGATCGATCCGCCCGTGTCGGTGCCGACTGACGCGAGCGACATGCCGGCGACGATCGCCGCGGCGGATCCGCCGCTCGATCCGCCCGGCGAGCGCTCGGGATCGTGCGGGTTGCGCGCGGGGCCGAACGCCGAGTCCTCGCTCGTGACGCCGAAGGCGAACTCGTGCAGGTTGGTCTTGCCGATGAAGATCGCGCCGGCCTCGCGCAGCCGCGCGATGACGGGCGCGTCCTTGGCCGCCACGTGGCCGATGCGCACGCGCGAGGCGGCCGTCGTCGGAATGCCCTTGAGATCGATGACGTCCTTGATCGAGATTGGGATGCCGTGCAGCGGGCCCCGATAGCGCCCGGCGGCGATTTCGCCGTCGGCCGTGCGCGCCTGCGCCAGCGCCTCGTCTCCGAGCACCGTGATGAAGGCATTCAGGCGCCCGTTGGCGTCGGCGATGGCGTCGAGACACGCGCGGACCAGCGCTTCGGCCGTGAGCTCCCGCCGCTCGACGAGGGGCGCGACATCGGCGATCGGCTGGAGATGGAGTGGGCGCGCCATGGCTCTAGGAGGGGTTGGAAAGCGGATCGGGCGCGGCCGGTCGGTCGCGTGGGCCCGTGGGGTCGTCGTTCCAATCCGCGCCGCGCAGCGCGCGCGTCGCCCGCACCAGCGTGTCGAGCATCGGCTGGAGCTCGGCGAGTCCGCGACGCTCGGCGTCGTCGAGCGCGGCCCTGAGCCAGTCGTCGAGTTCCATCAGAGTGCAGGGGTGCGATAAGCTTGCACGCGCACGGAGGTCAACTGTACCACGTGAGCGCCAAAGTCCTCGCCGCCGTGATGCCCGGCCCGGAGCGGCCGATCGAGATCCGCGAGTTCCCGCTGCCGGATGTCGCGCCAGGCGGCGCGCTCGTCCGCACGGCGTACTCCGAAGTCTGCGGCACCGACGTGCATCTGTGGCACGGCCGGCTCGCCGGCGTGCCGTATCCGATCATACCGGGACACGTGTCGGCGGGCATCCTCGAGCGCGTGCACGGGACGCTTCGCGGGATCGACGGCCACGCGCTCGCCGAGGGCGACCGCGTCGTGTTCTACGACGTGCACCGCGCCTGCGGGCGCTGCCGGATGTGCACGGTGTACCGGACGCCGACGCGGTGCCCGGAGCGGCGCGTGTATGGCATCACGGATCCGGCGGATGAAGGCCTGTTCGGCGGTTGGTCGCAGATGATCTATCTCGAGCCGGGCGTGCAGGCGGCGCGACTGCCTGACGCCGTGAGCTTCGAGGACTACATCGGCGGTGGCTGCGGGCTCGTCACGAGCGTGCACGCCATCGAGCGCGCGGGCGTGCGTCACGGCGACACGGTCGTCGTGCAGGGCACGGGCGCGGTCGGCTTGAGCGCGATCGCGCTCGCGCGTCTGGCCGGCGCCACACGCGTGTTCGCCATCGGCGCGCCCGCCGATCGCCTGGAGCTGGCGCGCGCGATGGGCGCCGACGAGGTGTTCGATCTGACGGCGACGACAACCACCGAGCGGATCGCGGCGGTGCGCGATCTCACGGCCGGCGACGGCGCGGACATCGTGATCGAAGCGGCGGGGTCGGCGCGCGCGATCGAGGAGGGGCTCGACCTGGCGCGCAACGGCGGGACCTACGTCATCGCGGGGCACTACACGAACGCGGGGCCGAGCACGATCAACGCGCACGAGCAGATCAACCGCAAGCACCTCGACATTCGCGGCTGCTGGGGGAGCGAGGCCGGTCACTTCCTGCGCGCGGTCCGCGTTCTCGAGCGCCACGCGGCCCACGTGCCGTGGCGGTTCATCGGCGCGCGCACCTACCGCCTCACGGAGTTGAACCAGGCGCTTGCCGATGCCGAAGCGATGCGGATTCCAAAGGCGCTCGTGGCGCCGAACACCTGACAGTCCAGAGTGGAGATCTCCGAGGCTCACAGGGAGGACGCGGAGACTTCAACGGCGGAGGGCGCGGAGATTTGAACCGCGGAGGCCGCGGAGACCACACAGAACTCCCCCAACTGCTCTTCTCGGTGATCTCAGAGATCTCCGCGGTCGATTCTGTCTGCGTGCTCCGTGCTCTCCGCGGTTGGTCTCCGTCATCTCCGTGGTGATTCTCCCACTCTCCAGTCAGACCTTGACAGAGATCGCCACCCCGTCCCTGAGCGGCACGATCGTCGTCTGGAGCCGCGGGTCGGAGACCAGCCGCTCGTTGTACGCGCCGATGGCGATCGTCTCGTCCGCCAGTCGTCGCGGCGCCGTGACGAATCCCGGCACCACCTCGCCATCCCACAGGATGTTGTCCGTGACGAGCAGGCCGCCCGGCCTGAGGAGGGCGACGAGACGATCGTGCAGCGCCGCGTGCAGCCGCTTGTCGCCGTCGTTGAAGATCAGATCGAACGGGCCGGCGACTTTCGCGACGAGCCGCCGCGCATCGCCGACCATCACGTTGGCCCGGTCGCCGATGCGCGCGCGCGCGAAGTTGGCGGTCGCCTGCCGTGCGCGCGCCGGGTCGATCTCGAAACTGACGAGCAACCCGTCGGGCTGGAGCGCCCGCGCCATCCAGATGCCCGAGTAGCCGATGCCGGCGCCGATCTCGAGGATGCGTCGCGCGCCGATGGCCGCCGCGAGGACGCGCAGGAGTCCGCCAACCTCGGCGTCGATGCACGGCACGGCGTCATCGCGGCCCTGACGCGCGATGTCGTCGAGCACGGGGTCGCCGAGGCGATTGAGGGAGGCGAGATACTGCTCGATCGGGAGCGGGACGATCGTGCCCACGGGGCCTCTGGACTAGCCGCGCCTGCGGCGGCGCAAATCCGGCAGGCCCTGCTCGCAATGCTGCTTGAGCGCCGCAAGCGAGGTCTGCCACCCGGCGGTGATGATCTGGTAGTAGCGCCGCCAGCGCTCGCTCTCTTCGAAGCCGCGCTGGATGACGTGCAGCCGGCACGCCGGCCCGTCCATGCCGCACTTCACGATGAGGCTCATCGGTCCGATCGGATCGCCGGAGGGCGGCAGCCAGAACGCGTCGGCGATGAGGAACTCCTTGCCGGCGCGATAGTCGACGACGGTTCCGTGGAAGACGCCGCCGAGCGGGCCGAGGATCTCGTCGGCCCACGGCGTGGGCTCCCATTCGACCGCGTACGCGCCGAAGGGGCGTGGGGTCGTGACCGACCGCAGCGTCTGCCACCAGACGGCGAGCGCCTCCGGATCGAAGAACGCGGCCAGCACGCGCGTCGGCGCCGCGCCGATGAGCAGCGACGCGTCGAAGCACGGTTCAGGCGGCGGTGGCGGCGCGACCTCGCCTCGCCTCCGCACCCGCGGGAGGGGGATTGAACGCAGCGTCGCCATGCGGAGCGTGTTGGGGACTCGCAACGCGAAACTCGAAACTCGCTCATCGTAACGGCTCGCGTAGCCCGAGTCAAAAGGCGCTATGCTCTCGCCATGGCCGCCCACGATGTTTGGGACGAGCACTACCGCGACGAGAAAGACGCGGCGTTTCTGTACCGCGCGCTGGCCGAGGTGGAGCGCGATCCCGTTCGGCGCCAGCTCTTCGAGCGGCTGGCGGAGGTCGAGGACCGGCACATCGAACGATGGGCGGAGCTCTTCCGCGAGCAGCGCCGCCCGGTCCCCGCGCATCGCCCCTCGTGGAAGGCGCGCGCGCTCGCCCTGCTCGCCCGCCGGTTCGGATCGTCGTCCGTGCTCCCGCTCGTGCTCGCCGAGGAAGGGCGCGAAGTGCAGGCGTACCTGCGGCTGGCGCGCGGCGCGACGCAGCAGACGATGCACGATGCCGCGGTGGGGATTGCATCGGACTCGGCGGCGCACGCGCGCGAGCTGGCGCACCTGACCGGCCGCGAGGCCGAGCCGTGGCACGCCGGCGGGGCCGGCGGGTACCTGAAGAGTCTGGTCTACGGATTCAACGACGGTTTGACCGCGAACTTCGGTCTCGTCGCGGGCGTGATCGGCGCCGACGTCGCGCCGCACATCGTGATCATCACGGGCGTGGCGGGCGCCTTCGCCGACGCCCTGTCGATGGGGTCGAGCGGCTACCTCGCGGCGAAGAGCGAGGCCGAGGTGCAGGCGCACCAGATCGACATGGAGCGGCACGAGCTGAACCTGATGCCGGATCTCGAGGAGGACGAGCTGGCCCTGATGTACGAGACGAAGGGGCTCACGCCCGAGCGCGCGCGCGAGACGGCGCGCGCGGTGATGCGCGATCCCGCCCAGGCGCTCGCAACGCAGGTGCGCGAGGAACTGGGCATTCAGCCCGCGGAGCTGGCGCCGCTCAAGGACGGGATCGTGACGGGCGCGGCGACGGCGGTCGGCGCGTTCATCCCTATCGCGTCGTTCTTGGTGATGGACGCGGGGCCGGCCGTGTGGGTGTCGCTCACGGTGAGCATGGCGGCGCACTTCGCGATCGGCGCGGCGCGCAGCCTGTTCACCGGCCGCAGCGTGTGGGCGAGCGGCCGCGACATGTT
>CAYHSN010000205.1:0-6291 GCA_964359235.1 uncultured Vicinamibacterales bacterium
TCTCTCGATCGGTCGGGGTCGTCTACTCAGCGGGCTTCTCGCCCGGCTCGCAGTTCACCGAGCCCAACCAGTTCCGGCACTAACTGTTTAGCGGGTCGGCCGGGGCAGCCCGCTAAACAGTTACGCTGGAAGAAGCTCGACGTGCTCGGCGCCTACGTCTATCGAAAGCTGCACGACTCGTTCCTCGATCCTCGTTCCTCGTTCCTTCTGGAATCACGCCTCGTCCGGTCCACCGGGCAGCAGCGACTCGATCTGTTCGAGCCGTCCGCCCTTCTCGTCGCACACCGCGAACCGCGCACGATCGCCGCCGTACATCCCGACGCCGGCGTGCTGGCCCTTGGCGTTGACGATGTAGAAGTTGATGCCGAAGTTGGGTTCACCCTTCGCGGTGAGCAGCCGCTTCTCGACCGTGTTCGCCTTGATCCGCTTGAGCGCCTCGAGGCCGGCGTCCTTCGGGTGCATGCCGCGGCGCATGTGCTCGACGATCAGGTGCGACGTGAGGTTGTAGAGGTTCGCCTCGCCGCGCCCGGTCGATCCGGCCGCGCCCACCTCGCCGTCCACGTAGAGTCCGGCGCCCAGGATCGGCGAGTCGCCCACGCGGCCCGGAATCTTCCAGGCCAGCCCGCTCGTCGTCGTGACGCCGCAGATCTCGCCCTTCGGGCTGATGCCGTCGCAGTTGATCGTGCCGTAGACGTGCTCCGGGTCCACGATCCCCTCGGCGATCATGTCGCGCAGGACCTGATCGTAGAACGCCTGGCGCTTGCTGGGGTCGAGGTAGTGCGCCGGATCGCTTCTCCGCTTCCACTCCAGCCACGCCTTGCGCGAGCGCTCCGTGTTCAGGTCGTCCTCGATCGTGAAGCCCAGCTTGCGCGCGAACTCCTGCGCGCCCTTGCCGACCAGCAGATGGTGGTCGGTCAGCTCCATCACGGCCTTCGCCACGAGCGACGGCGTGCGAATGCCCTCGAGCGACGCGACGCCGCCGGCTTGCTTCTTCGGGCCGTGCATGCAGCAAGAGTCGAGCTGCACCACGCCGTCGGCGTTCGGCAGGCCGCCGTAGCCGACGCTCGTGTCCTCCGGGTCGAGCTCGACGATGTTCACGCCCGCGATGAGCGAGTCGAGCACGTCTTCGCCCTTGACGATCTTCTCGAACGCCGTCTCGACGCACGTCTTGGGTCCGCCGTTCTTATAGCGCTGCCCGTTGCTCGACGACACGACGACAGGCCTGATCGATCGCGGCGTCACCATGGTCGGCGCCTGGCTGAAGACGATCTTCGGGGTGGCGGCCGCCGCCAAACCCGCCGCGCTCGTCACCACGAACTCACGCCGGTTCATTCGTCTGCTCATGATTCGCGTCTCCCTCAGATGCCGGCCAGCTTCCACTTCGCCACGATCTCTTCCACGAGCCGCGCGACCTTGTCGTTCACCTTGGCGAAGTACTCCTTCGCCTTCTGCATGTCGAACGTCGGATAGGCGTCCATCGATCCGGTGACCCCGTAGGGCACGACCGGCGCGATCATGGCGTTCACGCGCGGCGCGATCGCGCGCGCAATCGCAACCGGCGCGATGATGTCTGACCCGTTGGCGGTGACGCCGTGCGGCTCCATCGTCCCGAGCGGCAGCAGCACGGTGTCGATTTTCGCCGGCACCCACTCGCGGAACTCCATCCAGTTGATCCGCTCGAGGTCGCGCGTCGTGGGACCGGTTTGCGCCGCGGCCGCGGACGCCGCCAGGATCACGGCGATGGCCACGAAGGCACGAAGGCACGAACCCACCGACGAGACGGGGCCACGAAGGCACGAAGGCACGAAGGACATAACCTGACTCCCCTGGGACCGCGCCAGGATCGGCTCCGGCGCTGCCGTAGTCTAGCGCAATCGGCCGCGCAAGGCTCGTGCGCGCCGCGCCGGGCCGTTTGACCGCCGCCGGCGGGCCCGACTAGGATTGGCTGTTGCCCCGAGTGACCCGCGACATCACCATCGACACGATCCGCGAGGCGGCGCGGTTCGTCTACCGGGCGGCCGTCCGCACGCCGCTCATCCGCCTCGACTATCCCGAGCGCGACGTCGAGATTTACCTGAAGCTCGAGAACCTGCAGCCGATCGGGTCGTTCAAGATCCGCGGCGCGTACAACGCCGTGCGTCAGCTCGCGCCCGGCGAGCTGGCGCAGGGCGTGTGGACCGTGAGCGCCGGCAACGCCGCGCAGGGCGTCGCGTTCGCCGCGCGTCTGATGGGCGCCCGATCGTCGGTGCTCGTGATCGAGACGGCGCCCGAGACGAAGCTGCGCGCCATCGGCCGCCTGGGATGCGCGATCGTGCCCGCGCCGTACGACGAGTGCTGGAAGGCGCTCGAGGAGCGGCGCTCCGATCGCATGACCGGCTTCTTCCAGCACCCGTTTGACGACGACCGGTTCATCAGCGGGAACGGGACGATCGGCCTCGAGATTCTCGACGACCTGCCCGAAGTCGACGCCGTCATCGCGCCGCTCGGCGGCGGCGGCTTGCTCTCGGGCATCGCGTGCGTCATGCGCGCGCTCCGGCCGCAGGCACAGGTCTTCGCGGCCGAGCCCGAAACGGCCGCGCCGCTTTCCGCCTCGCTCGCCGCCGGTCGCCCCGGCTACTTCGAGGGCTGGCAGGCGTCGTTTGTCGACGGCGCCGGTGGAAAGTCCGTCATTCCGACGATGTGGCCGCTGCTGTCGGAGTGGGTGACGGGATCGATCGTCGTGTCGCTCGCCGACGTGGCCGCCGCGATGCGCGTCGCCGCGGAGCGCGCGCGGGTCATCGCGGAAGGCGCCGCCGGGTGCGCGATCGCCGCCGCGCTCGGCGAGCGGCCCGCGCTCGCCGGCTGCCGCAGGATCGTCGCCGTCGTGTCCGGCGGCAACATCGACATGCCTCGGTTCGCCGACGTCATCGGCGCCTGCCATTGATGATCCCCACACCGAATCTCGGTCCCGCGTCGCTGCCCTCGCTGCCCGATCGCGCCCGCCGGCTGAACGAGCTGGCGTACGACCTCTGGTGGAGCTGGAACCATCAGGCGCGCGATGTGTTCCGGCGGCTCGACTACCCGCTCTGGCGCCGGACCGCGCACAACCCGGTCCTGATGCTGCGGCAGATCGAGACGGAACGGGTCGCGCAGGCACTGCGCGACCCGTCGTTCCTCAGCCTCTACAGCGCAACGCTCGCCGGCCTCGATGTGGCCCGCGCCGCGCGCGACACGTGGTGGCACCAGCGGTTCGGCGATCTCGCGGCGCGACCCATCGCGTACTTCTCCGCGGAGTTCGCCTTCCACCAGTCGCTGCCGATCTACGCGGGCGGTCTCGGCGTGCTCGCCGGGGATCACCTGAAGGAGGCGAGCGACCTCGGGTTGCCGCTCGTGGGCATCGGGTTCATGTACCCGCAGGGGTACTTTCACCAGAAGGTGTCGGCGGAGGGCTGGCAGGAAGAGGCGTACGAGCAGCTCAACTGGGCCGACGCGCCGATCCAGCCCGCGACGACGCCGGCCGGCAAGCCCTGCATCATCGCGGTGCCGCTCGGCGGGCGCAGCGTGCTCGTGCAGGTGTGGCGCGTGCATCTCGGCCGCGTGCAGCTCTACCTGCTCGACACGGGCCTCGAGGAGAACGCGCCGTGGGATCGGGAGCTCTCGGCGCGGCTCTACGGCGGCGACCGTGAAACGCGCATTCAACAGGAGATCATCCTCGGCATCGGCGGCGTACGCGCGCTGCACGCGCTCGGCATCGATCCGGTCGTCTTCCACCTCAACGAGGGCCATGCCGCCTTCGTCGTCCTGCAGCGCATCCGCGAGTTCATCGAGGGGGGCCGCAGCTTCGACGAAGCGCTCGCCGACGTGCGCAAGACAACCGTGTTTACCACGCACACGCCGGTTTCGGCGGGGCACGACGCGTTTCCGTTCAATCTGGTCGAGAAGCACCTGGCCGGCGCGTGGGGCACGCTCGGCACGCACCGCGACGCGTTTCTCGCGCTCGGCCAGTACGACAACGGCGGAGGCCCGCTCTTCAACATGACGGCGCTGGCGCTGCGCGCGGCGGCGAGCGTGAACGCGGTGAGCCAGGCGCACGGCACGGTCACGCGCGAGATGTGGGCGCCCATCTGGCCCGACCCGTCGGAGGCGCCGGCGCGCGTGCAGGTCGTCACCAACGGCGTACACGTCTCCACGTGGATCTCGGCGGAGATGTCGCGGCTGTTCGAGCGTTATCTCGGCAGTAGCTGGCGCGACGTTCAGGAGGATCCGGACTTCTGGGAAGGCGTGCTCGCGATTCCGGACGACGAGCTCTGGGCCGTGCGGCAGGCCCTGCGGACCTACCTCTTCCAGTTCATCCGCGAGCGCGCCAGGCGCCGTTGGGCCGAAGAGCAGGTCAGCGCCGCGCGCGTCGTCGCGGCCGGGACGCTGCTCGATCCGGCCGCGCTCACCATCGGTTTCGCGCGACGGTTCACCGGCTACAAGCGGCCCGAGCTCATCTTCCGGGACCCGGAGCGTCTGGCGAAGATCCTCAATGCCCGGCGACGACCTGTGCAGATCGTCTTCGCGGGGAACGCGCCCCCGGCCGCCGCCCTCGGCAAGCGCCACCTGCAGCGCGTCTACCCGCCCGCCGCCGATCCGGTCTTCGCCGGCCGCGTCGCCTTCGTGGACGACTACGACCTGCACGTCGCGCACTTCCTCGTGCAGGGCTGCGACGTGTGGCTGAACACCCCGCGCAAGCCGCTCGAGGCGAGCGGCACGAGCGGCATGAAGGCGTCGATCAACGGCGTGCCCCACCTCAGCATCGGCGACGGCTGGTGGGCCGAAGGCTACACCGGCGGGAACGGCTGGCTCATCGAGCCCGAGCCGGGCGCCGTGAACGACGAGGAACAGGACGCGCGCGACGCCGAGGCGCTCTACCGGCTGCTCGAAGAGCAGGTGGCGCCGACCTTCTACGACCGCGACACGAGCGGCGTCCCGCACAAGTGGCTCGCGATCGTGAAGGAAGCGATCCGGACGGTGACGCCACGCTTCTGCGCGCGCCGCATGGTGAAGGAGTACGCCGAGCGCATGTACGCGCCGGCAATAAGAAACAGTGTGCAGGAACGAGGGATGAGGGATGAGGAACGAGGAATGAGGAACGAGGAACGAGGAACGGGCGACAGGAACGCGTAGGGGCCGAGCCCTTCGACAAGCTCAGGGCAGGCTTGCTCGGCCCGCCAGCCAGCGGCTAAGATCAACGCACCATGTCACGCAAGTCCGTCGCTCAGTCGAAATGCGCGCTCTGCGGCGCCAAAGAAGTCTCCGAGCCACGGGGCGAGGAACGCTACTGCCGTGACTGCTGGGAAAAGAAGATCGCCGTCGAGGAGATCGTCGCGCGCGAGTTCGTCCTCAAGCGGTACATCCGCGCGCACAGCGCCGAGAAGTACCTCGTCTACCACTCCACCGTCAAGCGTCCCTGCGGTCTCATCATCGTCGTCGACGACGGCTACGATCTGTTCCTGACGGTGGTGCTCTACCCCAATTTTGCGTGGGACGAGCCGGCCTACCACCTCGAGGGCGACCCCGAGGGGCGCAGCTTCGCCGAGCTGGCGGTCGATGTGGTCGCGGCCGAGGTCATCGAGCCGTGGGGCGGCGGCAAGTGGCACCTCGAGGTCTTCCGCTCCACCAGCCCGGATCCCGAAGACTGGAACGGCGAGATGTAGCCGGTCTATAATCCTGTCAGCATTGATACGTACGCGTATTCGTACGCTGCCTGGGAGGGCCAAGCCCATGAGACGCCTCGTTACCGCATTCCTGGTGGTCACGTTCCTGGGGACGGGAGTCGTCGCCGAGACGGCCCAGACGGGACAGAGCGCGCCGGCGCCGCAGGCGACCCAGACGAGGAAGTTCGTGCCGCCGGTTCGGGGGGAGGCTCAGATCGAGATCCTGAGACCCGACACGAAGGTCGTCGGCGACGAGGTCGTCACCAAGATCAAGATCCGGAACGCCTCGAACGGCTCGATCGCGCTGCTGACGCTTTCGGAAACCTGGTACGACAAGCAGGGCAACGCCATGCCCGGTGACTCGCAGAAGTACCGCAAGCCGTTCCTGCCCCGCGAGGTCATCGAGATGGAGCTGCGCACGCCGAAGAACCCGAAGTTCTTCCAGAACAACTTCCAGTTCTCGCACGCCAACGGGAAGATCAAAGTGACCACGGTGAAGAGCTTCCCGACGACGCCGGCCGCCGCCAAGTGAGGCTGGTGGTTTGAGGATTTGAGAATCTCTCGCCTTTTCGCCCTGTCCGTCAGCGCACGCGCCCCTGCTTCTCGTTCTTCT
>CAYHSN010000206.1:0-2854 GCA_964359235.1 uncultured Vicinamibacterales bacterium
AAGCTCTGACAACTGACGACTCAGGGAACACGCACGCTTCGGGGTCCGCAAGTCTTCAGTTGTCAGAGCCTGAGAAGAAATCGCCGTAGCGCCGGACTTTTTAGTCCGGCCGGTCGGGCGCATCTGAAGATGCGCGCTACGTACGGGGCGATTCCTTCTCAGGCTCTCAGCTTCCAGCTAACGCAGTCCGAGCAGCGCCTGGATGCGCTGCTCGGTCGGCGGGTGCGTGCTGAAGAGCGACAACAGGCCCGCGCCCGAGAACGGCTTCACGATGAACATGTGGGCCGTCGCGGGATTCGCGTCGAGCGGAATCCGGCGCGCGGCCGCGTCGATCTTGCGCAGCGCGTTCGCCAACCCGTAGGGCGTGCCGGCGATCTCGGCGCCCCCGCGGTCGGCGCCGAACTCGCGCGAGCGCGAGATGGCGCTCTGGATCAACATCGCGGCAAGCGGCGCGAGGATGATCATCGCCAGGAGCGCGATCGGGTTCGATCCTTCCCGGTCGTCGCGGCTCCCCCCGCCGAAGAACGCGGCAAACTGCGCCATGCGCGCGACCATCATGATGGTCGCCGCGATGGTCGCCGCCACCGAGCTGATGAGAATGTCGCGGTGCTTGACGTGGGCCAGCTCGTGCGCGATGACGCCCTCGAGCTCCGGCTCGTCCAGCAGGCGCAGGATGCCTTCGGTCGCCGCGACCGCAGCGTGCTGCGGGTTGCGCCCCGTCGCGAAGGCGTTCGGCGACGCGTCCGGAATCACGTAGACGCGCGGTATCGGCAGCCCACCCTGCTGCGCCAGCCGCGCCGTCACCCGGTGCAGCGGATGTCCGTCGCCCACCTCCTGCGCGCGGTACATGCGCAGCACGATCTTGTCCGAGAACCAGTACGACCCGAAGTTCATCACGAGCGCGATGACGAACGCGAAGACCAGTCCGTTGGCGCCGCCGATGAGTTCCCCAATCACCAGCAGCAAGGCGCTCAGCGCTGCCAGCAGCGCAGCCGTTTTCAACGTGTTGCTCATGGCTCCATTCTACCAATTCTTCAAGAGGCGCGTCATCAGCCCCGCGACGAGCGCCGCGCGCCACGGGAGCTCGTCCACGATCACGTGTTCGTGCAGCGCGTGCGCGCCGTCGCCGATGGCGCCCAGTCCGTCGAGCGTCGGCACGCCCAGAGCTGCCGTGAAATTGCCGTCCGACCCACCGCCCGTACCGCCTTCGCCGAGCTCGCGCCCCAGTTCAGAGGCCACGCCGCGGGCCATCTCATACAGACGCGCCACGGCGGGGCTGCGTTCCAACGGCGGCCGGCCGACACCGCCCGACACCTCGAGAACAGTGCCGGCGGTGTGCGGCCTCAGGTCGCGGAACGCCGCCTCGATCCGGGCCGCGTCCGCCAGCGTCGGCACGCGCACGTCGACGCGCGCCCGCGCGTGTTCGGCCACGACGTTCGTGCGGGTGCCGCCCTCGATCACGCCGACGTTGATCGAGACACCGCGCGCGGGATCCTGCAGCGCCTCGAGCGCCACGATCTGCCGCCCCAGTTCGTGAATCGCGCTCGCGCCCTTCCCGGGGTCGATCCCGGCATGCGCGGCGACGCCGCGCACCGTGAGATCAAACTCGCCGCAGCCCTTCCGGCTCGTCTTCAGCGCGCCGCCGGGCAGCGACGGCTCGAGCACCAGCACCGCCGCGCTGCGCTGCGCCTCCTCCTCGATGTCGGCGCGCGAGCTCATGCTCCCGACTTCCTCATCCGTTGTCACCAGCATCACGACGCGGCACGGCAGGCGGCCGGACTCCTGCAGCGCGCGTACCGCGAGCATGCCGATGCCGACGCCCGCCTTCATGTCGAACGTGCCCGGCCCGAAGAGGCGGCCCTCTTCGTGTCGAAGCGGCATGCGACGGAGCTGACCCACGGGCCAGACGGTGTCGAAGTGCCCCAGCAGCAGGATCTGGGCGTCGTGGCCGCCTGCCCCGAGCGCAGTCGAGGGGAACTCGGCGCGTACGTGACTGCCGGCTCGATCGTGCGGCAGCGTTGCGACGCTCGCGCCGAGCGCGCCCAGGCGCGCCACGATCTCGCGCCCGCAACGGTCGACCGCGGCCTTGTCGGTGCTCGGCGATTCGAGCCGCACGAGGGTCTCGATCGTCTCGACCAGCCACTCGCGTTGGGATTCGCAGAAAGAAAGCAGATCGCGCATGGGGTGCCTCAGTCGCGGGACTCCCCTATAATACGGACATGCGGTTTGCCGTGCGTTCCGGACCCTTCGCAGCCGCGCTGGCCATGAGCCTGCTCGCCGGCGGCCTCGCCTTCGCGCAGCCGAAGCCATTCCCGCGGCCGGGACAGCCGCCGCCCGCCCCGGTTCCGCCTCCGGCCACGCTGCCTCAGCCTGCGCAACCGCAGCCGGCCCAGCCAGCCGCGGGACAGGCGCCCGGCACACCGACCGAGGCGACGCTCGGCCTGCCGATCTACCCGGGCGCGCAGTTCATGTCCTCGTTCGACGCCGGACTCGGACAGCGCTACTACTTGTTCGGCACCAAGGCCGCCTTCGCCGACATCGTCAACTACTACAAGACGGTGTTGAAGGAGAAAGGCGAGCTGGTGTTCGACGCGCCGGCGATCCACACGTTCGAGGTGGGCAAGTTCAAGGAAGAGACGATGGCGTTTCCGCCGGGTGTGACGGTGAAGGAGTACGCCTGGAACGGATCCGAAGGCTACCTGCACGTGAAGGGATCGACGGGCACGCGCTACCGGACGGTCATTCAGATCGTGCCTGTGCCGGTGGGAGCGATACGGTAGTTTCGAGTTCCGAGTTCAATCTTCGATTCATCCGTCGCCCAACCTCGAGCCGCTGAGTCGATAATAGTCACGAC
>CAYHSN010000206.1:2954-4992 GCA_964359235.1 uncultured Vicinamibacterales bacterium
GGCGGGCGAGCCCGAGCGGCTCGTGAGCGTCGAGCTGTCGCCGGCGACCTTCCGCGTGCTCGGCGCGTCGGCGCTGGTCGGGCGGACCTTCACCGACGAAGAGGAACGACCGGGCCACGAGCGCCTCGCGATCCTCAGCCACGGCGCGTGGTCGCGCCGCTTCGGCGTCGACCCCGGCGTCATCGGGAACACGATCTGGCTCGACGACCAGCCGCACGAGATCGTCGGCGTCATGCCGCGCGACTTCCAGTTCCCGCCAGGCGATCCGTTCGTCGAAGTTTGGTCGCCGCTCACGCTCGACCTGACGGCGCTTCAGACAAGGCCGCACCGCATGTACAACGCGATCGGCCGGCTCGCGCCGGGCGCGACGCCCGAAAGCGCGCAGGCCGAGTTGACCGGCATCGCGGCCGACGTCGCCGGCGAGAACCCCGACTCGATGGCCGGCTGGGGCGTGACGCTCGTGCCGGCACACGAGCAGGTCGTCGGCGACATCGGCCGGACGCTGTGGGTGCTCTTCGGTGCCGTCGTGCTCGTGCTGCTCATTGCCTGCGCGAACATCGTGAACCTGCTGCTCGCGCGCTCGGCCCGCGCGGCGAAGGACTTCGCCGTGCGCTCCGCGTTCGGCGCCAGCCGGTGGGTGCTGCTGCGCCGGTCGATCGTCGAGAGCGCGGTGCTCGCGGTGTCTGGCGGCGTGGCCGGGCTCGCCCTCGCGTACTGGGGCATCAACACCCTCCGCGCCCGGATTCCGGCCAACGTGCCGCGCGCCGGCGAGATCGGACTCGACCCGGCCGTGCTCGCCTTCACCGTCGTCATCTCGATCGGCGCCGGCGTTGCGTTTGGCCTCGTGCCGGCGCTGCGCGCGATGCGGCCAAACCTGATGGACGTGCTGCAGGAAGGCGGGCGCGGATCGCTCACCAGCCGGCGGGCGCGGTGGCTCTCGAACGTCATGGTGGCCGCCGAGGTGTCGCTCGCGCTGGTGCTCCTGGTCGGCGCTGGGCTGCTGGTCCGGAGCTTCGTCCGGCTCACCGAAGTGGATCCCGGATTCCGCACCTCGGACGTGGTCGCCCTCAACGTCGTGCTGCCGCAGACACGCTACGCGCGGCCGGCGCTCCAGCGCCGCTTCTTCTTCAACCTGCTCGAGGGCGTGAAGGCGCTGCCGGGCGTGACCGAGGCGGGCGCCGTGTCGGCGCTGCCGATGAGCCCGCTCGGCGTCCAGTTCGACATCCCCTTCACGATCGACGGCCTCGAGGCGACCTCCCCCTCCGAGCGGCCGCGCGCGCGCTATCGCGCCGTGATGGAGGGCTACTTTCAGGCAATGAGCGTCCCGCTCCGCAAGGGGCGAGTGTTCAACGCGTTCGACGGGAGAGACGACGGGCCGAAGGTGGCGATCGTGAACGAGACGGTGGCGCGACGGTACTTCAGCGGCGTCGATCCGATCGATCGCGTCGTGAAGATGCCGATGGCCGGCAGCCTGAAGATCGTCGGCGTGGTGGGCGACATCAACCACGACGGCCTCGATGCCACGGCGGACGCCGAGGTGTTCGTGCCGTACTATCAACTCGCCCTTGCCGAGATGCAGGTCGTCGTTCACAGCGACCTGTCGAAGAGCGCGGTGACGACGGCGGTGAAGTCGGTGCTGGCGCGGCTGGATCCCGATCTGCCGGTGGGGAAGGTGTCCACGATCGAGGAGCTGCTGTCGGCATCGATGGCGCAGCCGCGGTTCAATATGGCGCTACTTGTCGGGCTGGCGCTGTGCGCCGCGGTGCTGGCGGCGGTGGGCGTCTACGGCGTCGTGACCTACTCGGTGACGCGGCGCACGGTGGAGATCGGCCTGCGGATGGCGCTGGGCGCCGACAAGGAGCGCACGTTCCGGCTGGTGGTGTTCGGCGCGCTGAAGGTCGTGCTCGCCGGGGTCGGCCTGGGTCTCATCGGCGCCGGCGTGCTCGGCCGCGCGCTCGAGGGCCTGCTGTTCGGCGTCCCGCCGCTCGATCCCCTGACGTACGCGCTCGCCGGCGTCGGCGTCGTGATGGTGGGCCTG
>CAYHSN010000206.1:5092-6289 GCA_964359235.1 uncultured Vicinamibacterales bacterium
CGGGACGTTGTGTGATCAAAGTAATTGATCCGATGGAAGTTGACATTCGCCCCGGTTTTCACTAGGTTCCCCAACACCGCCTACGCGTAGGCTGGAAAGCCACCCCACACGTCGGCTCTTTCATTCAGGACAGGAGGGCGACATGACGAGACTGTCGGGCCTGATGGTTCTCGGCGTAGCTGCGCTCATGATTCCCGAGACGACGGCGTGGGCACAAGATCGCGTCTCCGGAGTCATCACGAGAACCTACGTCATCGTCAGGGACACTGAACTCACCGGCGACGTCACCTGCGATGTGGGTAGCAACCCGTGCTTTTCCTTCGGCGCGTCTGGTACCCAGCTGAAGCTGAACGGGTTCACGATCACGGGAAAGGCCGATCCTGTGACCGGCTGCGGTGGCGCGATCTTCGCCCGCGAGGTGGGCATCACGACGAACGGACTGAACGGCCTCACGGTGCGTGGGCCGGGCTTGATTCAGCGGTTTCGCAACCACGGCGTGAGCGTGACCGGCTCGACCCTCGCGAGGGTCGAGGGCGTCACCGTGGCGACCAACTGTGGCGCCGGCATTTTCGTCGCTTCGAATTCCTTCGGGACGCTCGTACAGGAAAACGTGGCGGTGCGGAATGGTTCGACGGCACCGGGGTTTTCCTGCGGCGGCATATGAATCGTCGGCCACAATAGCCGGGTCCGGCTAAACGAAGCGCACGGAAACGGGTACGGGGTGCCTGCAGATGACTTCGGTATCGGCGTGATCGGCGGAGGCACCGGGAACGTGATCGAAGAAAACTCGGTGGTTGGCAACACCAACGGGGTCTATCTCGGTCCTACCTCCCGCGACACGGTCGTCAGGCAGAACACCATCGTTGGGAACCCTGCGATCCAGGTGGGCAACAGCCTGCCCTCGTTGCGGGCCGTCGACATCCTCAACCTGGCGCCTCCCGGCGCCAACACGTTCGAGCGCAATGTGTGCGTCACGGCGGTCAACGCACCGTGTCCCGATATCTCGGCGGTCAGCGGATGGCGGGTACCGCGCCACTGAAGGCCTTGTCGCGTCAGCAGGTCGCCGGGCGAAGAGTCGAGGGTCGTCGAGGGCACGGCTTTGTCCCTCGACGACCGAGCCACCGCGCCACGGTCGCGCGCGCGACAAACGACGGCCCCCACGTCCTGTTCGTGGCTCGGGTGTGCGCGCGCGTCTAG
>CAYHSN010000207.1:0-3830 GCA_964359235.1 uncultured Vicinamibacterales bacterium
TTCGGGGTCGGGCCGGTGGGGGGGTTTTTTGGGGGGGGGGGGGGGGTGGTGGTGGGGGGGGGGGGGGGGGGGGCGCGCCGCGCCCACTTCGCCTTCCAGCGCCCGGAACCGCAGCACCTCGATGCGGCGCCGAACCTCCGTGAGACCGGCATCCGCCGTCAGCGCCGCCTCGAAACTCGCCAGCGCATCCGACAGCCGGTCCGCCGCGAGCAGCGCATCACCCCGACCGGCGAGCGCCGGCGCGTACTCCCGCGCGACCTGCAGCGCCGCGTCGAAATGGGCGAGCGCTTGCGCGTCCCGCTGGTGCGCCAACTCGACGTATCCCAGACCTGCCTCGGCCGGATAGAATCCTGGCGCTCGTCTCACCGCCGCCGTGAAGTCCCGCTGCGCGCCGCGCAGATCTCCCGCCTGCAGCGCGCGCCAGGCGGCGTGGTGCAGCGCATTGACGACCGCATCGCCAAGTCCGGCCGGAACCGCCGGAAACACCAAATCGGGAAAGCGTGGCGCGGCCGAGGGCGGCGGCGCGGTCCGGGGCGCGCAGCCGGCCGCCGCAAGGGCGATCGCGAACGCTGTCGGCCGCCACAGGCGAAAGACGGATCGCGTCATGGCGTCGGGGTCTCGAGTTGCTCGAACCGCTCGAGGAGACGCTTCGGCACGTCGGCTTCGATCGAGATGCGGCCGTCCGTCGTGAGATGCCTCAGGATGCGCGCGTGGCGATACAGGCTGGAGATCCGACGCCGGTCGGCTTCACTTGCGGCATCGAATTCAAGAAACACGCGCTGCGTGTCGAGCGCCAGACGTGCGGTCATGGCGTCGATCAGATCGGTCCGCCCGTCTCCCCGTCGCGCGGACACGAACACCGCCGCCGGATGCGCGAGCCGGAGCCGTTCGACCTCGATCGGATCGAGCAGGTCGCACTTGTTGAAGACGTCCACCGCCGGCACCTGCTCCGCGTCCGCCTCCACGAGCACGCGGCGGACCGCGGCCGCCCGTCGATCGCGATCCGCGCACGCCGCGTCGATCACGTGCACCAGCAGATCGGATCCGGCGACCTCCTCGAGCGTCGCCCGGAACGCCGCCACGAGCAGGTGCGGCAGCCTGTCGATGAACCCGACCGTATCCGACACGAGCAACTGCCGGTTGTCGGGCAGATTGACCTTGCGCACGAGCGGGTCGAGCGTGACAAACACCGCGTCGGAGACCACCGCCTCGCTCCCGGTCAGCCGATTGAACAGCGTGCTCTTGCCGGCGTTGGTGTAGCCGACGAGCGTCACCGTCGGGACCGCGGCGTTGTGGCGCCGCTCGCGCGACTGCGCCCGGCGGCGCCGAACCTCGTCGATCTCGCGCCCGATGACGCTGAGGCGGTGGCGGATGCGCCGGCGATCGGTCTCGAGCTTGGTTTCCCCCGGCCCTCTCGTGCCAATGCCGCCGCCGAGCCGCGACAGCATGACGCCCTGCCCGACGAGCCGCGGCATCAGATACTTGAGCTGGGCGAGTTCGACCTGCAGCTTGCCCTCGCGTGTGCGGGCGCGCCGCGCGAAGATGTCGAGAATGAGCTGCGTGCGATCGATCACCTTCCGGCCGAGGACGTCTTCGATGTTGCGAAGCTGCGCCGGCGTCAGCTCGTTGTCGAAGATGGCCACGTCGGCGCGGGTTTCCTCGCATGCCGCGCGCAACGCGTCGAGCTTGCCGCGGCCGAGAAAGCTCGCCGGATCGGGCTTCGCGCGATCCTGCAGCAGCCGCAGCACGACCGTCGCGCCCGCGGCCGACGCGAGCCCGGCCAGCTCGTCGAGCGCCTGCGCCGGGTCGGCGCCAGCCGATCCTCTGATCAGACCGACGAGCGCGGCGCGTTCTCGCTCAGATGAAGGGGGAAATCGCGATGACCGGACAGGCGTCACTGCAGCAATTCTAGCACGCGGCTCCACGGGATCGCCCCGGCCCGCACGAGCTCCGCGCGGCCCGCTCGCACGCGGACGATCGTCGACGGCGGTCCGCCCGTTGCCGGTCCCGCGTCGACCACGATCGCCACGGCCTCCCCCAGCGCCTGCGCGACCTCGTCGGCCGTCACGGCCGGAGCGCACCCGGTCAGATTCGCGCTCGTCGCCGTGATGGGATGTCCGGCCGACCGCGCCATCTCGCGCGCCACCGCCAGCGCGGGCACGCGCACCGCGACCGTGCCCGCGGCGCTCGCCACCCCCGGCGCGAGCGCCGGCCACGCCTCGATGACGAGGCTGAGCGGGCCGGGCCAGAAGCGTGCGGCCAGCCGGAGATCCGCGTCCGTCATGCGTCCGACCTGCGCCAACACCTGGTCGAGGTCGGCCGCGATGACCGGAACGGCCGCCTCCCCCGCGCGTCCCTTCACGGCGAACAGCCGCGTCACGGCCTCGGCATTGCGTGGGTCGACCGCGAGCCCGTACAACGTGTCCGTCGGGTACGCGACGACCTCGCCGGCGGCGAGCGCCGTGGCAACCTCACGCAACCGCTCCGGATCGGGACGGTGCGGATCGATGATGAGGCGACGAGGCATGACTCGATTAGCGCGGCGCCATCTTCCTCGCCACGCCCCAGGTCAGCGCGCCCATCACGACCGCATTGAGCAGGAACACGCCTCGCAGGCTCGCGGCGCCCAGGAGTCCACTGAAGACCGGACTCAGCGCGATCCCGCTGAGCGATGCGGTCGTCAGCACGCCGAACCCCACGCCGCGCGCCCCCGGCGGAATCACCGCCCCGCCTGCGGCATAGACGGCGGTCATCGCCACCCCGGTCGCCACCCCGAAGATCGCCGTGCCCGCCATCAGCAGGCTCACGGTCGGGGCGAGTCCCACGATGAGCATGCCGCACCCACTGGTGGCCACGCTGGCGATGATGACGCCGCGCGCCGGCGCGCGCGCCAGCAGGCGGCTGCTCTGGTGGTGCCCGAGGGCCGCGGCGCCTGCCGCGATCGAATAGATCGCGCCGGCGACCAGCGGCACGCGCGCGATCGGCGTGCCGAGTTGCGCGATGTAGAGCGGCAGGATCGGACCGAATGTGCGGTCGAGGTACTGCAGCAGGAAGACGGCGGCCATGAGCAGCAGGAAGTTCGGCAGGCGCAGCACGCTGCGAACCGTGACGCGGGACGGGCCGTGTTCGTCGGCGCGGCGCGCGGCGGACGGTTCGTCGCGATAGAGAAACAGCACGAGCAGGAACGCGATCGCGTAGAAGGCCGCCGCCACCAGGAACGCCCGCCGCAGGCCCACGAGTTGCGCGAGGAGGCCGCCGATGACCGGTCCCAGGGCGGGCCCCAGCCGCTGCGCGATCTGCACGTGGCCGATCGAGGCCGCCAGTTCGTCACGCGGCGCCGACTCGGCGGCCATGGTCACGGTCAGGGCGCCGAAGCCCGCGAAGAGTCCCTGAATAGTCCGCAGCGCGAACACGTGCCACGCACGCGTCGCGTAAGCCGTCGCCGCCATGATGATGACGAAGCTGACGAGCGATCGCTCGACCATGATCTTCAGACCGAAGCGATCCGCGAGCCGCCCCCAGAGCGGCGCGAGCACGGCGGTCATGGCCGGGGTGATGCCGAGGCTGACGCCAGACCAGAGTGCAATGGCGCCGAGGTCGGTCACGCCCAGCTCGCGGAAGTACAGCGGGAGAAACGGCATCACCAGCGTGAAGCCGGCGAAGGCGACGAAGCTCGCGGCGGACGCTGCCAGGCGGTTCCACCGCGAGCCGCGGGATGACGACATGACTCGCTGAATTGCGTATGAAATCCTGAAATCTTGAAATTCCGCGTGCGCTAGAAGCGAATGCGCACCTCCTGGTCGGATCTGACGTGAATCGTGTCCACGAAC
>CAYHSN010000207.1:3930-6260 GCA_964359235.1 uncultured Vicinamibacterales bacterium
CTAGAAGCGAATGCGCACCTCCTGGTCGGATCTGACGTGAATCGTGTCCACGAACCGGATCTGGTACGGATTGGTCTGCATCACCACCGAATGGGTCCGGGTCCCGTCACCGAAGAACCGCACCCCCTTGAGGAGATTTCCGTCGGTGACGCCCGTGGCCGCGAACGTCATCGAGTCTCCGGAGGCCAGATCGGCTGACGTGTAGACCTTCTTCAAGTCGGTGATCCCCATCGCGCGACACCGCTCCTGATGTTCCGGCGTGCTCACGACGAGCCGCGCGAAGATCTCGCCGTTCAAGCACCGCATCGCGGCCGCGGTCAGGACGCCCTCGGGCGCCCCGCCCGTGCCCATCACCGCATGCACGCCCGTGCCCACGACGGCCGCCGCGATACCGGCCGACAGATCGCCGTCACCGATCAGGCGGATGCGCGCACCCGTCGCGCGGATCTCACCGATCAGTTTCTCGTGGCGCGGCCGATCGAGCACGATCACGACGAGATCCTCGACCGTCCGCTCGAGCGCGCGCGCGATGGCCTTCAGGTTGTGCGCCACCGGCGCGTCGAGATCCACGAAGTCTTTCGAGGTCGGGCCGACCACGAGTTTCTCCATGTAGAGGTCGGGGGCGTGCAGCAGACCGCCCCGGCTCGCCGCGGCCAGCACCGCAATCGCGTTCGGCGCGCCCGTCGCGCAGAGATTGGTGCCCTCGAGGGGATCGACCGCGATGTCGACCTGCGTGTACTTCTCGCCGGGCGCCGCCGACGCCGAGTGCGCCTTCCCGACTTTCTCGCCGATGTAGAGCATCGGCGCCTCGTCGCGCTCGCCTTCGCCGATGACGATGGTCCCGTCGATCGGCACCTCATCCATGCAGCGGCGCATCGCCTCGACGGCCGCCTGATCGGACTTGTGACGATCGCCCTGTCCCATCGTGTGGGCGCACGCGATCGCCGCGTGCTCGACGACCCGGAGAAACTCGAGTGAGAGATCGGTGTCCATGAGTGCGCCTCACCGAATCGGGCGATCTGGTGATATGACCCGCTCGCTTCATCCGACCATCCGATCGCCCGGTCGCCCGATCGACAGCCAGTACTATGTCGCTCTGGTCCCGTACGCCGGCAACTCGCAGCGCGTCGGGCGATCCACGCGGTAGCCGAGCAGGTAGTCGGCCTGCATCAGTTTGTGGATCTCGCGGGTGCCTTCGTAGATGACGGCGCCCTTGCAGTTCCGGTAGAAGCGGCCGACCGGGTACTCGTCGGAGTAGCCGTTGGCGCCGTGGACCTGGACCGCGTCGCCCGCCGCGCGCTCGGAAGCGACCGTCGCGAACCACTTGGCGAGACCCGTTTCCCGGGTGTTGCGCCGGCCCGCGTTCTTCAGGAACCCGGCCCGCAACCAGAGCAGGCGCGCGGCCTGATAATCCGACTCCATCTGCGCGATCATTTCCTTGACGAGCTGGTGCCGCCCGATCTCGACGCCGAAGGTCCGGCGCTCCTTCGCGTAGGCCACGCTCGCGTCGCGGCAGGCGCGGATGAGCCCCGCGGCGCCCGCGGCGACGGTATAACGCCCCTGATCCAGCGCGAACATCGCGATCGTGAACCCTTCGCCCGGGCGCCCGACCACGTTCTCCTCGGGCACCTCGACCGCGTCCATCTTGAAGAAGCCCGTGTTGCCGGCGAGGATGCCCCACTTCTCCTTGAGCGTTCCGCTCGAGAATCCTGTGAAGCGGCGCTCGACGATGAACGCCGAGAGGCCGGACGGATCGCGCTGCTTTTTCTTCTCGAGATCGCTCCAGGCGAAGACGAGGAAGTTGTCGGCCACGTCGGCGAGCGAGATCCACATCTTCTCGCCGGTCAACACGTAGCGGTCGCCCTTCTTCACGGCGACCGACTGGATGCCGCGCACGTCGCTGCCCGCCGCCGGCTCCGTCAAGCCGTAGGTCGCGATCGCCCGGCCCTGCGCCTGTGGAACCAGGTAGCGCCGCTTCTGATCGTCGGTGCCCCACGAGAGCAGCGTCAGACAGTTCAGCCCCGCGTGCACCGACATGATGACGCGCAACGACGTGTCGACGTACTCCAGCTCCTCGCTGATGAGCCCGAGGCTGATGTAATCCATGCCGGCGCCGCCGTGCTCGGCCGGCACGGAGCAGCCCAGCAGTCCGAGCTCCGCCATCCTCGACAGGATGCTCGGATCGAACCGGTGCTCGCGATCGAGCTCGCGAATGCGGGGCGCCACCTCGCGCGCGCCCCACTCGCGCACCGTCTGCTCCAGGAGACGATGCTCGTCGTTCAGGTCGAAATCGATCATGGCCCAGGGATGCTAGCACACACTCGGACGCG
>CAYHSN010000208.1:0-1582 GCA_964359235.1 uncultured Vicinamibacterales bacterium
TGCACATGAATCCGCTGCTGCCGCGACGGGTAATGACCACGGAATGACCACGGAAAGACCACGGAAAGACCACGGAAAGACCACGGAAAGACCGCGGAATGTCCGCGGAATGTGCGAGGGAATTCGGGCGGCGGGGACTGGGGTCGGGGCCGAAGCGTCATATAATGAACGTTCGCAACCCCCCAAGGAGCATCAGACGATGTTGAAACTCGCGGTAGTGTGCGCGGTGCTGGCGGTCTGCGGCGTGGCGGCAGCCGCCGTGTTCGGCCGCGGCGGCGAGGAGCTGAAGGCGGGCGAACCCGCGCCGGCTTTCGTGCTGCCCGGCTCGGACGGCAAGACCCACACCCTGGCCGACCTCAAGGGCAAGACAGTCGTGCTGGCGTGGTTCCCCAAGGCCTTCACCGGTGGTTGAACGGCCGAGTGCAAGTCGCTCCGTGCGAGCGGCGACCAACTCCGGCAGTTCGACGTCGCCTACTTCATGATCAGCGTGGACGACGCCGAGACCAACAAGAAGTTCGCGGAGGAACACGGCGCCGACTATCCGATCCTGAGCGATCCGGAGAAGAAGGTGGCTGAGACCTACGGCGTCCTGATGCCTGGGCGTGGTTTCGCGAGCCGCTGGACGTTCTACATCGGCCCCGACGGCAAGATCATCGATATCGACAAGCAGGTGAAGGCGGCGACCGCGGGCGACGACATGGTCGCCAGGCTCGCCGCGCTTGGCGTCAAGAAGCGCCAGTAGGGTCAAGGCCCCGGTCCCCCCGCCTTCGACTTGACAGGTTCTGGACCGGGGCCGACAATCTGTAGAGGTTTTCCGCTCCGCTCGTCATCCGTTGTCGTCCCGACCGTCATTGAGGAGGAGGACGACCATGGCGTTCGCCCTCAGGCACCCCCACTTCAACTACCGTGTGCTCACCGTGTTCACGCTGGTGGCGCTGCCGCTTGTCGCCATCGGCGCGGTCATCGTGCTCGGCGTCGGCCAGTCCCAGCTCCGCACGGTCTTCGGCCTGCAGCTCTCGCAGGTCGCGGAGCACACGGCCGCGGCGGTCGACGCGTACATGTTCCGGCGCATCATCGACGTCTCGATGATGGGCCGGGTGCCGACGCTGCGCCAGGCCGCGGCATCCGGATCCGCCGCGCCGTTCGACGCCAGCCACGTCCGTCAACTGGATCGCGCATGGCAGGCGGCGGGCGCGGTGCCCGCGGGGCTCGGGAGTGTGCTGACCACCGACGCTGCGGCGTTCCTGCGCGACACGACCCGTCACGATCCGATCTACCGCGAGATCCTGTTGACCGATCGGTTCGGCCGGCTCGTGGCCGCGTCGAACGTCACGACCGACTACGACCAGGCGGACGAAGCCTGGTGGCGCGAGGCCTTCGACGACGGCGAGCAGGGCCGTGTGAGTGTGACCGACGTCCGGTGGGACGAGAGCGCGCGCGTGTACGCGCTCGAGATCGCCGTGCCCGTTCTCGACCCATCGAGCGAGCGGATCGCCGGCGTGCTCAAGGTCGTGGCCGACATCCGGGAGATGCTCGCGTCGGTCGCGAGCGTGGAGGTCGGGCTCACCGGCGAAGCGCTGCT
>CAYHSN010000208.1:1682-4138 GCA_964359235.1 uncultured Vicinamibacterales bacterium
GCTATCCGAACCTCCCGTGGCTGGTGGCGGTGTCGCAGGCGGAGGACGAGTTGTTCGCGCCGGTCCGTACGCAGGTGCAGAACCTGCTGCTCGTGATCGGCCTGACGGTCATCGTCGTGCTCATCCTGGCGCTGTGGTTCTCGATGCGCCTGTCGGCGCCGCCGGTCGACATGGGTATGCACCTCGCGGAGCACCCGAAGGTGCATCGAATCGCCGAGGAGGAGGAGGAAGAGCAGGCTTCAGCCCCGTGATTCGAAGACTCGCGCGATCTCGTCGCGTGCGGGAAGCGTGAGCGGCTCGACGCGGCCGTCGCGCTCGATCGTGACGCCGTCGGCCGCGGGTCTGACCTCGGCGACGACGGCGGCCGGCGTGCCGGCGGCACCGAGCGCAGCGGTCACCGCTTCAATCTCGCCTGGCGGTGCGCCGATAAGGAGCGATCCGGACGCGATGAGGCGCAGCGGGTCGAGATCGAAGACGCGGCAGACGGCCCGCGTCTCTGGCAGCACCGGGATCCGATCGCCGAAGACGCGCAGGCCGCGGCCGGCCGCCGTGGCAAGCTCGATGAGGCCCGAGACGATGCCGCCCTCGGTCGGGTCGTGCATGGCGTGCACGTCGCCGGCGGAGGCGGCGGCGAGCGCCGCGGCGACGACGCTGATGCCGGGCCGATCGAGCAGACGTTCGGCGGCGGCGATTTCATCGTCGGAGAGCGCGCCGCGTAGCGCGTCGCGGCGCTCGCGCGCGAGGATGGCGGTGCCCTCGATCGCGGCGCCGTGCGTAAGCAGCACGAGATCGCCGGGCGCAAGACGGCTCTTGCGCACGAGACCCGCGAGTGGCACCTCGCCGAGCATCTGGCCGATCACCATCGGCCGGTCGAGGCCCGCGGTGATTTCGGTGTGGCCGCCGGCCACGCTCGCGCCGAGGGCGTCGCAGGCGTCGGCGACGTCGCGCATGATGGCCGCCGCGAGGTCGGCCGTCGCGGCCGCTTCGGGCAGCAGGAGGACCGCGAAGAACCAGCGGGGCCGCGCGCCGAGCACCGCCACGTCGTTCGCGTTGACGTGGACGGCGTACGACCCGATGCGATCTGTTGCGAAAGTCACCGGGTCGGTGGCGACGACGAGCGCGCGGGTGTCGAATTCGATCACAGCCGCGTCCTCACCCGGGCGCGGCCCGATGATCAGGCGATGGTCGCGCCCGCCGAGATCGGCGAGGAGCGCCTCGAGGTGCGCGGCGGGCAGTTTGCCGACCGGGAGACGCGGCGACGGCGTCATCGTGCGGTGATAGTATCGGATCTCCGGGAGGGTCCCATGGGCGCAGTGGAACAGGCAGTCGCCCCCATCCCTCCCCCCACCAGGTCCGCGCGGTTATCGGGCTACACGGGCCCCGAGCGCCGCAACCTGGCGTCGCGGGAGCAACTGGTCCGGCGTGTCAGGAACGAGTTCGAAGAGATGCCCGGGATTCGCCTCACGTTTGCGCAGGCGACGCTGCTCTTCGGTCTCAATCCAGGCTGTTGCGAGCGCGTCCTCGCCGGACTGATGCAGTCGGGCTTCCTCATCCGAACGCGGCAAGAGCAGTACGGGCGGCGAGACCTGGTCGTCTGAGAAGAGCGCACGTCGATCGGGCGATCGCACGATCGGGTCATCGGATGTTCGGCTGACTTCGCGTCGATCGGAGATCGCGCGATCGACAGCGTCAGCCTTCCCTACGCTTCATCATCCAGCATCACCGGCACCCTCGCCGGCTCGAGCAGCCGATCGCGCTGACGGACCACCGGCTGCAGCGCGATCTTCAGCGCGCCGTTGCGGTGCTGGCCGACGAGATCAATCGCTTCCTGGATGTCGTCGAGCGGGAAGCGGTGGGTGATGAGCGGAGTGAGATCGACGCGCCGGCTGGCCACAAGCGCGAGAAGACGGCGCATGCGCTCCTTGCCGCCGGGGCAGAGCGTCGTCACGATCCGCTTGTCGCCGAGGCCGGCGGACAAGGTCTCGTTGGGCGCCACGAGCTTGCCGGCGTAGACGCCAAGGCTCGACAGCGTGCCGCCCGCTCGAACCGCCCGCAGCGCCGTCTCGAACGATTCCTGCCGCCCGAGCGCCTCGATCGCCACGTCGACGCCGCGCCCCTCAGTGAGGCGTCTGATGACGCCCAGCGGATCCTGATCGTTGAAGTTGACCGTGACGGTTGCGCCGAATCGTCGCGCGAGCTGCAGGCGCTCGTCGATGCCGTCGACGGCGATCACGACCGCGGCGCCGCGCAGGCTCGCGCCGAGCGTCGCGCACAGGCCCACCGGGCCCTGCGCGAAGACGGCCACGGCGTCGCCCACGCGCACGGCGTCCGCGCCGGCGACCCCTGACGAAAAGATGTGCGTGACCGGCAGCACCTCTTCATCGGTGAGCTCGTCCGGAATCGGCGCGAGGTTGGCGCGCGCGTACGGCACGAGGAGGTATTCGGCCCACGCGCCG
>CAYHSN010000208.1:4238-6248 GCA_964359235.1 uncultured Vicinamibacterales bacterium
GCGCCGCCGTGGAGAAACCCACGGGATCCGCGGGAGCACGCGCCAATCCGCGCCGGGTTTCCGGCAATCCGGGCGACGGCAGTCGGGGTACAGTGGAGACACGTGCACGGGTGCAAGGTGCGAAGTGCGACGTGCGACGTGCAACGTGCACGGTGCACAACTGGGTGGCATGAGGGGTCTTGGCGATGACACCCGATCAATCGGCGCACGGAGATCTCGAGTTCCTGCAGCAGTACGAGTCGGACGTCGTGCTCCGCGACGGGACGACGCTGCATCTCCGGCCGGTCCGTGCGGAGGACAGGCCGCGCCTGCTCGAGTTCTATCGCAAGCTCTCGTCCGAGAGCCTCTACTACCGGTTCTTCACCGTCGCCACGCTCGAGGGCGAGAAGCTCGAGTCCATGCTGGCGATCGACTACCGGCGGCAATTCGCGCTCGTCGGCGATTTGCGCGGCCGCATCGTCGCGGTGGCCGGATACGCGCGCGTGCCCGAGGCGTCCGATCGCGCGGAGGTGTCCTTCGCGATCGCCGACGCGCTGCAGGGGCGCGGCATCGGCACGCGCCTGCTCGAGCGGCTCGGCGAGGTCGCGCGCGATCAGGGGATCCGGACCTTCGAGGCGTACGTGCTCGGCGAGAACCGGCGCATGATCGAGGTCTTCCTCGACTCCGGCTACGAGGTGAGCCGGCGCCTCGAAGGCGGCGTGTTTCACGTCGCGCTGTCGCTCGAAACCACGGACACGTACCAGGAGCGGTCGGCGGCACGCGCGCAGCAGGCGGCGACGGCGTCGATGCGCCTCCTGTTCGAGCCGAAGGTCGTCGCCGTCGTAGGCGCCAGCCGCACGCGCGGCAAGATCGGCGCGGAGATCTTCCACAACCTGCGCGCGACGCCGTTTCAGGGCACGGTCGTGCCGGTCAACCCCGACGCCACACCCATCGACGGCGTGACCGCGTACGCGCGGGTGTCCACGATCCCGTTCGACGTCGATCTCGCCGTGCTCGTCGTGCCGGCGGCGCAGGTGCTGGAGGTGGTCGACGACTGCGTCGGCAAGGGCGTCAAGGCCCTGGTGATCATCAGCGCGGGTTTCAGCGAGATCGGCGCGCGCGGCCGCGCGCTCGAGGCGGCCGTCGTCGAGCGGATCCGATCGGCGGGCATCCGGCTCATCGGGCCGAACTGCATGGGGATCATCAACACCGATCCCGCGGTGCGACTGAACGCGACCTTCTCGCCGATCTACCCGTCGCCCGGCCGCGTGGCGATGCTGTCACAGAGCGGCGCGCTCGGCCTGGCGATCCTCGACTACGCGACCCAGCTCAATCTGGGGATCTCCACGTTCGTGTCGGTGGGCAACAAGGCCGACGTGTCTGGCAACGATCTCATCCAGTACTGGGCCGAGGATCCACGCACGTCGGTGATCCTGCTGTATCTCGAAAGCTTCGGGTATCCGAAGAAATTCGCTGAGATCGCGCGCCGGGTGGCGCGCACCAAGCCCATCGTCGCGGTGAAGGCGGGCCGGTCGACCGCGGGCGCGCGCGCGGCCTCGTCGCACACGGGCGCGCTCGCGACGAGCGACGCCATGGTGGACGCGCTCTTCCGTCAGGCGGGCGTGATCCGGACGAACACGTACGAGGAGCTGTTCGACGTGGCGCTGTTGCTCGCGAACCAGCCGGCGCCGCGCGGGCCGCGCGTCGCGATCCTGACCAACGCCGGCGGCCCTGGCATCCTCGCGGCCGACGCGTGCGAGGCGAGCGGGCTGGAGCTGCCGGCGCTCAGCGACCCCACGGTGGCGGAACTCCGGACGTTCCTGCCCGCGGAGGCGTCGGTCGCGAACCCGGTCGACATGATCGCCTCGGCGACGGCCGATCGCTACCGGCGCGCGCTGCGACTGCTGCTGGCTGACGATCAGGTGGACAGCGTGCTCGTGCTCTTCATCCCGCCCGTCCTGTCGCAGGCCGAGGCGGTCGCGCACGCCATGGTCGACGGCGCGTCCGGCGATCACGGGAAGCCCGTCGTGG
>CAYHSN010000209.1:0-6240 GCA_964359235.1 uncultured Vicinamibacterales bacterium
TCGCATGCGGCCGCGGCGAAGGGCCCGCCGCCGCGCGGCCCGCGGCCGCCGCCGAGGCGCGGCCGGCCGCCGCGCCGCCGCGCATCGCCGAAGTGACCGTTGCGCGCCCGACGCGCGACGCCGTGCGCACCGACGCCGAGGCGCCCGGTACGTTCGTGGCCTTCGACGAGACGACGATCAGCGCCGAGGGCAACGGCCCGATCCGTACGATCAACGTGGACGAGGGGTCGCGCGTCGCGAAGGGCGACGTCCTCATCCAGCAGGACACGACGAAGGCCGAGCTCGCCGTCAGGCAGGCCGAGGCGATGCTGGCGCAGTCGCGCGCCAACTTCGCGCGGGCGAAGGCCGATCTCGAGCGCAAGCAGCAACTGCTCACCGACAAGACGATCCCGCAGAACCAATTCGACTCGTTCAAGGCCGCGGCCGACGCAGCCGCGGCCGCCGTCGACTCCGCGGACACTTCGCTCGCGATCGCGCGCCAGCAGCTCAAGGACCTGACGATCGTCGCGCCGTACACCGGCATCATCAGGGAGCGCCGCGAGAGCCTCGGCGCGTACGTCCGCGGCGGCGACGCCCTGCTCGTCCTGATGCGCGTCGATCCGCTGAAGCTGCAGTTCGAGGTGCCGGAGAAGTACGCCACGCGGCTCGCCACGGGCCTTCTGGTCAGCGCGACGCTCACGGCGTTCCCCGGCCAGGAGTTCACCGGCACGGTCCGCACGGTGTTCCCGGCCGTCGCCGTGCAGAGCCGCGCGGTCAAGGTCGAAGCCACGGTGCCCAACCCGCGCTACCTGCTCAAGCCGGGCTTCTCCGCCTCCGTGCGCGTGCCGCTCAAGAGCGTGAACACATCGCTGGCCGTCCCGCGCACCGCGCTCGTCCGGCGCGAGGGCACCGAGAACGTGTTCGTCCTGCGGGGCGACACGGTCGCGCTCGTGCGTGTGGAGACCGGGGCCGAGACCGCCGACCTCATCGAGGTTGTGGCCGGCCTCACCGAAGAGGACAATGTCGTGATCGCCGGCGGCGAGACGCTCGAGCCCGGTGATCGTGTGAAGGTGCGGAGCTGACCGCCATGTGGGTTTCCAACACGTCCATTCGCCAGCCGGTCTTCGCGAGCATGGTCATCTCGGCCCTGATCGTGTTCGGCATCGTGTCGTACCGCGCGCTGGGCATCGACCTCTTCCCGAAGATCGACTTCCCCATCGTCACGGTCACGGCGGTGCTCCCGGGCGCCGACCCCGAGACCGTCGAGACCGACGTGACCGAGCGCCTCGAGGAGGCGCTCAACACGATCGGCGGCATCAAGTCGCTGCGCTCGACGAGCAGCGAGGGCGTCAGCATCATCGTGATCGAGTTCGACCTCGAGCGCGACGTCGACGCGGCCGCGCAGGACGTGCGCGACAAGGTCTCGTCGACCCGCCGCCTGCTCCCCACCGACCTGCAGGAGCCGGTCATCGAGAAGCTCGACCCCGACGCCGCGCCCATCATCGCGGTGGCGCTCGCCGGCGCCCGACCGATCCGCGAGATCACCGACTACGCGAAGAACGTGGTCAAGGACCGGCTCGAGCGCATCTCGGGCGTCGGCTCGGTCGAGATCGTCGGCGGGCGCGAGCGCGAGATCCGCGTCTGGCTGAGCGCCGATCGTCTCGCGGCCTACGGCCTGGCGGTCGACGACGTGACCCGGGCGCTGCAGATGGAGAACCTCGAGGTCCCGGGCGGCCACATCGAGATGCCGGCCACCGAGCTGGTCGTCCGCACGCGCGGCCGCATCCAGCGGCCGTCGGACTTCGCCGACATCATCGTGGCGCAGCGCGCCTCGGGGCCCATCTACGTGCGCGACCTGGGCACGGTCGAAGACGGCATGATGGACGAGCGCTCGGTGTCGCGCCTGAACGGCGACCGCGCCGTGTCGCTCCTGATCCGCCGCCAGTCTGGCACCAACGCCGTGGAGGTCGCCGCCGCCATCAAGGGCGCGCTCATCGAGATCGAGCGAGGCCTGCCCCGGGGCTTCACCATGACGATCGCCACCGACACCTCCGAGTACATCGAGCACTCGGTCGCGGAGGTCCGCTTCCACCTGATGTTCGGCGGCCTTCTCGCGGTCCTGGTGATCTTCTTCTTCCTGCGGAACATCCGGAGCACGCTGATCTCGGCCGTCGCCATCCCCACGTCGATCATCGGCACCTTCATGTTCATCCTGGCCCTGGGCTTCTCGCTGAACATGATGACGCTGCTCGCGCTCTCGCTCTCGGTCGGCATGCTGATCGACGATGCGATCGTGGTGCTGGAGAACGTGTTCCGTCACATGGAGGAAGGCATGCCGCGGCAGGAGGCCGCCGAGTTCGGCACCTCCGAGATCGGCCTCGCCGTCATGGCGACGACCTTCTCGATCGCGGCCGTCTTCGTCCCGGTGGCGTTCATGCAGGGCATCGTCGGGCGGTTCTTCTACTCGTTCGGCATGACGGTGACCTGCGCGGTGCTGCTCTCGCTCTTCGTGTCCTTTACGCTCACGCCGATGCTGTGCTCGAAGTTCCTCACCATCCCCGAGCGGCACGGCGTCCTGTTCCGGCTGGTCGAAAGCTTCCTGCGTTGGCTGGACCGCACCTACCGCGGCACGCTCGGGTGGGCGCTGCGCCACCGGCTGGCGGTGGTCGCGATCGGCGTCGGCGTGTTCATCCTGAGCCTCTACCTGGTCCGCTACGTCGGCTTCGAGTTCATGCCGCAGACCGACGAGGGGCAGTTCAACGTGTCGATCAAGACGGCGCCGGGCTCGTCGCTCCAGTCGACCGACGCGATCGCCCGAGAGGTGGAGGCCGTCGCCAAGCGGCACCCGGCCGTGTCGACCCTCTTCACGACGGCCGGCGGCGGCACCCAGGGTAAGGTGAACGCGGCGGCCGTGTTCGTCAAGCTCGTCGAGCGCGCCCGGCGCGAGCAGTCGCAGCAGGCCATCATGAACCAGTTCCGCCAGGAGCTCGCCGCCGTCAAGGGCGCGATCATCGCGGTGGAGCCGGCGCAGCGAATGGGCGGCGGCGCGGCGTTCCGCTCGGCCGCGCTCCAGGTGAACGTGCGCGGCCCCAAGACCGCGGCGCTCGACCAGCTCTCCAGCGTCACCGGCGGCCTCGTGTCGGCGCTCCGGGAGACGCCGGGCATCGTCGATCTCGACACGAGTTACGAGGGCGGCAAGCCGCAGGTGTCGGTCGAGCTCGATCGCGACCGGATGGCCGAGCTGGGGGTGAGCGCCGCGGCGATCGGATCCGCCGTGCGCCTGCTGGTCGGCGGCGACAAGGTGACGAAGTTCCAGGAGGGCGGCAAGCAGTACGACGTCCGCGTGCGCCTGCCGGAAACGGACCGGAACGATCCGCGCAAGGTGGAAGCGCTGTCGCTGCGCGGCCGCTCGGGCGGCGTCGTGCAGCTCGCCAACGTCGCGCGCGTCGTCCGCGACACGGGCCCGTCGCAGATCGATCACCAGGCCCGGCAGCGGCAGATCACGATCCTCGCCAACCTGCAGGGCAAGGTGCTCGGCGACGCGGTCAGCGACGTCAACGCCATCGCCGCGCGGATCGGCATGCCGCCGGGGTTCTCGATCGACTTCGCGGGCCAGGCCGAGATCATGGCCGAGTCGTTCGCGAACCTGAGCTTCGCGCTCTTTCTGGCGGTCATCCTGATCTATATGGTGCTGGCCTCGCAGTTCGGCAGCTTCCTGCACCCGTTCACGATCATGCTGTCGCTGCCGATGGCCGTCATCGGCGCGATCGGCGGCCTGCTCCTGACCGGCTACACGATGAGCATCTTCTCGATGATCGGCATCATCCTGCTGATGGGCCTCGTCACGAAGAACGCCATCCTGCTCATCGACTACACGAACACGCTCCGCGAGCGCGACAAGATGCCGCGCAACGAGGCGTTGCTGCGCGCCGGCCCGGTGCGGCTGCGCCCGATCCTGATGACCACGGCCGCGATGATCTTCGGCATGCTGCCGATCGCGCTCGGACTCGGCGGCGGCGGCGCGGGCGGCGAGCAGCGCGCGCCGATGGCCGTGGCGGTGATCGGCGGGCTCATCACGTCCACGCTCCTCACGCTCATCGTCGTGCCGGTGGTCTACACCCTGCTCGACGATCTCGGCGGCCTGCGGGTGCGTGACGTCGTGCCGGCCCGCCGCGCGCGCGCCGCGCAACCGTCGGAGGCCGTGACGCCGAGGTGAGTTGGTCGAGGGCACGAGGCTCACCACGGAGGGCGCCGAGAGCGCGGTAGAATTCAGCACGAAAGCCTCTTCTCGAACTACAACCCGAGCCTCGGATCGACGCTGCGGCTCGCGTTCTCGCAGCCGCTCCTGCGCAACCGGATCATCGACCCGGCGCGCGAGCAGGTGACACGCACGCGCCGGAATCGGGAGATCGCCGATGTGAACTACCGCGAGCAGGTGGCGCAGACAATCGCGCGGGTCAAGCGCGCGTACTGGGACGACGTGGCCGCGCGCGCCGAGGTGCCCAGCGCCAGGAGGAGCTCATCCTCGCCGAGACCGCCGTTCGCCGAGCCGAGGACACGCTGCCCACGCCGCCGAGCGCTGCCCTGCTCAGGACCCGTAATATGCGGGCCATGTTCTTGAATCACTTGAGCCGCGCAAATGTCAGGGCGCCGCGGCGATGCCTGTGAACGAGTCCATACCGGCGCTGGATCCCGAGGAGGCCTGCCAGCAGGCGATTGAAGCCGGCCTGGTGGTCCATCGTGCGCATCCGCTCAACTGCGAAACATCGATTCCGGCGCTGGTCGGCGGCGTGGTCATGCCAAGTGCCCGCTTCTACGTCCGCAATCACTTCCAAATCCCCGACCTCGACGCCGCCACCTTCCGGCTCACTGTTGGCGGTCTCGTAGAACGGCCGCTGAGCCTCAGCTTGCAGGACCTCCACAACATGCGATCGCAGACGCTCATCGTCACCCTCGAGTGCGCCGGCAACGGTCGCACGCTGTTCCACCCGCCTATCGAGGGCGAAAAATGGAGCCTGGGCGCCGTCAGCACAGCGGAGTGGACAGGCGTGCCGCTGGTGGAAGTGCTGGACCGGACTGGTGTCCGAACGGGCGCGCGGGAGGTGCTATGCCGGGGCGCGGACGGCGGAACGTTGGACGGCCACTCAGGACCGATCCGCTTCGAGCGCAGTCTCCAGCTTGATCAGAGTCGCGACGCGGACGCGCTGCTGGCCTATGCGATGAACGGCGAGCCATTGCCTGTTCAGCACGGCTACCCAGTGCGCCTCATTGTTCCGGGCTGGTATGCCATGGCCTCGGTCAAATGGCTGACCGAGATCGAGCTGATCGACCGGCCGTTCGCCGGGCATTATCAGGCCGACACGTATTGGTATGAATGGGAGCGGGATGGCCGCGTCGTCCGCGAGCCGGTCACGCTGCAGCGGGTGCGAGCTTTGATCACCGAGCCGGCGCCTGACCAAGAGGCCCGGTGTGGTGAGTTGGCCATCCGTGGCGCAGCCTGGTCCGGCGCCGCCCCGATTGCACGCGTGGAGGTGAGCGTGGACGGCGGAACCTGGCAGGAGGCTCGTCTCGTCAGCGAGCGCCAGCGTCACAACTGGCAGTGGTGGGAGCTGATTACCCGCGTCCCGGAGCCGGGAGTTGTCACCCTGCGCGCCCGTGCCACCGACCTTGCCGGCCGGACTCAACCCGAGCGTGCCGAGTGGAATCGCCTGGGCTACGGAAACAACGCTATCCAACAGGTGTCGGTTCGGCTAGTTTGACCCATCTTCGACACTTTCAAAAGTGAAGTCCTGACGGGACAAGCACTGACGGACGGCGATTGGGTGTCGTGACACGCCGATCCGCCGTGGTCGGGGCCGATTCCGAGGGATGGGCGGGCCGCAGCGCCGGCAGGATGGCCACGCCGCAGGCCTGAACAATCTTCCCGACCGTGCCCTTCGTTTCGCTGCGGACGATGGAGGCGTGACCGTCGATCGTGAGGGTCGTCTCGTGGAGGCCGTCCAGGTCGTGCACGATGTCGGCCCATTCGAGAGACCAGCGCGTCGCCGCCAGCCGGCGTTCCAGCTCGTGTCGCAGGACCAGCGCCAGGAAGGCACAACACACGTGACCGCGGATGCGCGCGTCCGTCTGGTGAGACACCGGCCGCGTCTCGAGCACCGACGTCATCGACCGGACGATCGCGTCGACCATCCAGAGGTGTGTGTGTAGGCCAGCGCCACGACCAGCGGCTCGAGGTCCGTGTCCGTCCGCAACACCCACACC
>CAYHSN010000210.1:0-6182 GCA_964359235.1 uncultured Vicinamibacterales bacterium
CGCGCCTCCGACAGCCTTGAAGATCCGCCTGAACGGCGAGACGGTCGAACTCGCCGGCCCGATCACGGTGAGCGCCCTCCTGGCACGCTACGAGATCGACTCTCGACGCGTCGCCGTCGAGCACAACCTGACCGTGGTCAAGCGCGCGGCGTACGACGCGACGCTCGTCGGCGAAGGCGACGAGGTGGAGATTGTGAATTTCGTCGGAGGAGGACGAGGACAGCAACCAGTTGCCAGTTGCCAGTTGTCAGAGCTTGTGAAGAAATCGCATTGCACGTAGCGCGCATCTTCAGATGCGCCAGGCAGGCCGGACTGAAGTCCGGCGCTACGGCGATTTCTTCACACGCTCTCAGTTGTCAGTTACCGGTGCTCTTGCTCATGTCCGATCCCCTGATCATCGCCGGCCGTTCGTTCACCTCCCGCCTCATCGTGGGCACCGGGAAGTACTCGTCGCCTGCCATCATGGTGCAGGCGCACGAGGCCTCCGGCGCCGAGATGGTGACGGTGGCAGTGCGCCGCGTGAACATCAGCGGGTGGCGCGCGCGCGGAGCGGCGCGGGGCGGCAGCCCTGAGCCCACGCCGAGCGTGAAGACGCGAGGCGTGCCGAGTGGGGGTGGGGCCCCACTCGAATTGAGAGATGCCGCCCCCGCAAGCGACGCGCCTGGCGGGGTGCAGGCGCCTCCGCAAGCTTCGGCGACCCTAGACGAAGCTCAGAAGAGCGGAGTCTGGGGGTCCCCGCCATCCTTACTCGACCACATCGACACGTCGCGCTATGTCCTCCTGCCGAACACGGCGGGCTGCTACACGGCGGCCGACGCGATCCGCACGGCGCGGCTCGGGCGCGAGGCGGGGCTGTCGAACTGGGTGAAGCTCGAGGTCATCGGCGACGAGCGAACGCTGTTCCCCGACAACGATGCGCTCATCGAGGCCACGCGCGTGCTCGTCGGGGAAGGCTTCGTGGTCTTGCCGTACACGAACGACGATCCGATCGTCTGCCGGAAACTGCAGGAGGCCGGCGCCGCCGCGGTGATGCCGCTCGGCGCGCCGATCGGGTCGGGCCTCGGCATCCAGAACCGGAACAACATCGAGATCATCCGGGAGATCGTCACGGTGCCCCTCATCGTCGACGCGGGCGTGGGCACGGCGTCGGACGCGGCGGTCGCGATGGAGCTGGGCGCCGACGGCGTGCTGATGAACACGGCGATCGCCGGCGCGAAGGACCCGGTGGCCATGGCCGAGGCGATGAAGCTGGCCGTGCGGGCGGGGCGACTGGCGTACCTGGCGGGCCGCATCCCCCGCAAGCGGTATGCCTCGGCGAGCAGCCCTGTTGACGGCGCGATCGCCCCGGCCCCGCCGGCCGCCGGAGCGGGGAGCTGATGGCCGAGGAGCGTTTCCGGGATCTCCTGAAACGGCTCAGCGAAGAACGCCTGGAGGCCGATCGCCGGTACAACCAGGCGCTCACGGCGCTCGATCGCGCGATCCAGACGGTCCCTCCGCTCCCCTCCTCCCCGCCGCCCTACGACGAGCAGTTGCTCACGCCCATCAACGAGCGCCGGAACATCCTGCCCGATGGTCCCCCGCCGATGCCGGGCGGGTGGCGCGGACGCCTGGCGGCGTTCGTGTGGGGGCTGGTGGAACCCGCGCTGCGGCGGCAGATCGGGTTCAACGCGGCGCTGGTCGATCACCTGAACCGGAATGTCGCGGCGCACCGCGAGGCGCAGCGCGCGCTCGACGAGCTGGTGCGCCTGCTCGGCGGCGAGCTGGCACGGCTGGCGGCGTTCGAGTCGCTGCTCCTTCAGTTCCTGCAGCACATGACGCCGTACGTCGACACGAAGGACCGCGAGGTGGCGGGCGGCATCCGCGCGGCCAACGACGCGATCGCGGAAGTGCGCGCGATCGCCGAGGTGGCCCAGCGCGCCGCCGTGATGGCCAAGCGCGAACTGGAGCGGCTGGCGAGCGGTGCGGTGGCGCCGGCGGCGGCCGAGCCGGCGGTCGCGCCAGCGGCGCTGCCGGCGTCGGCGCGCGCGGCCAACGCCTACAAGTACGTCGGGTTCGAGGATCGCTTCCGCGGGTCGGAGGACGAAATCCGCGAGCGGCTCGCCGACTACGTGCCGTACTTCGCCGGCGCGTCGGACGTGCTCGACGTCGGGTGCGGGCGCGGCGAGTTCCTGGAGCTGCTGAAACAGGCGGGCGTGCGGGCCAGAGGCCTCGATCTCAACCACGAGATGGTCGAGGTCTGCCGGGCTCGCGGACTGGACGTCGCGGAAGGAGACGCGCTGAGCGACGTCAGCGGTCTAGCGGAAGGCAGTCTGGGGGGCTTCTTCGCCGCGCAGGTGGCGGAGCACCTCGAGCCGGCGTATCTTCTCGAGCTGCTCGAGAAGGCGTGCTACGCGCTGCGGCCGGGGTCGGCGATCGTGCTCGAGACGATCAACCCGGCCTGCTGGGTCGCGTTCTTCGAGTGCTACATCCGCGACGTGACGCACGTGCGGCCGCTGCATCCGGAGACGCTGCGGTTCCTGCTCCACGCGAGCGGGTTCACGCAGGTGGAGATCGTCTTCCGGTCGCCGGTGCCCGAATCCGCGAAGCTCCAGGGCGTCACACCCATCCCGCCGCCCGACTGGGACGTGGACGGCCGAGCCAAGGCGCACCCGCTCTTCGAGCTGGTGCAGACGTTCAACCTCAACGTCGAGCGCCTGAACCAGCGGCTGTTCACCCATCTCGAGTACGCGGCGATCGCGCGGCGGCCGTAGCCGACGTGACTCACGGCTCGTGCCTGGTGCCTAGTGCGAGGGTGCCAGGAAGGTGCCAGGTGCGCAGTGCGAGGGTGCATGGAAGGGGCCTTGGTGCGGCGTGCCTGGTGCGATGCCGCGCCGCCGCGTGATCACGCACCTGGCACCAGGAACCCCTCTGCACCCTCCAGGCACCCTGCACCCCGCACTCAGGCACACTCCAGGCACCCCGCACTTAGGCACCCTCCAGGCACCGGGCACCTGGCACCCGGCACTGATGGGCTGCCGGCCAGGCGCCTCCTACCGCTCGACGAACGTCCAATCCCCCACCGCTATCCCTAGCTCGCGCGCGTCGCGCGATCCGTGATCGCTCGGACGCCACGTGCGGCTCACCCAGGTCCGAATCAGGAGGCGCGACGCTCCCTCCGGCACGGGCACATACTGCGTGAGGTGCGCGTGGTCGCGCAGCGCCGCCTGCACGACCAGCTCGCCGTTCCGCCACACGCGCACGTCGACCGGACGGTCGCTCGCGTCGGGATGCGCAATCCACAGCGTGAGCTTGAGCCGACCGCGTCCGGCAGGAATCACGGTGACGGCGTCCTTCGTCGTCCAGCGGTACGCGTCGCCGCCCTGGGGGCGCTCCAGATCGTAGAACCCGTAGGTGTAGTTCCAGCCGATGCGTAGGGCGCGCTGGGGCACGCGCATCGCGCCGCGCGCGGCGGAGAGCGTCACGGCGGCGTGCGCGGCCACCAGCACGACCATCAGCACCCAGCCCCACGCCGCTCCTCCAGGTGGCACGAGAGTCCGGTTCTCGCGCGCGCGCGGCACGGCCAGGACGATGTACCAGAACGCGAACACCCAGAAGGTCAACGTGACGGCGGTGCTCTGTGCCGGCACGCCCAGCATCGAGATGGCGCCGAGCGCCACCAGCGCGCCCTTGATTGCCCCTGCCGGCAGATACCGCGCCTCCGCACCGCGCGTTCGGACGAGTGTGCCGATGAAGAGGATCACCCACACGACCCACCCGACGCTGCCAATCAGCCCGAGCTCAGAGAGCTGGTGCCGGTACCAGTTCTGCGCGTTGTCGAACGTCTCGCGGCTGCCCGCCAGATGCGTGTAGTCGGGCGACATCAGCGTGAACGCGCCGACGCCGACACCGGCCAGCGGCTGCTCGCGGATCATGATCATGGCGGCCGCGCCGTAGTAGTTGCGATTCCAGAGCGCGCGGACGAACTGCTCCGCGTTGGCCGCGGTTGGCGCCGGCAGGGCGCTGAACAGGCGGCGGATCGGTCCTCTGCCCTCGGCGGGCGCCAGCAGCAGGACGCTCAGGCCGATCGCCGCGAGGACGGTGACCCCGCCGAGCAGGCGTATGCGGTGCGCACGTGACGGCAGCGCCGTGTACGCGTGATACACGATGAACAGGAAGGCGATGGCGCCCGCCATGAGCGCGCTGCGTGATCCGGACGACCAGAGGCCGGCCCACGCGAGCGCGAAGCCACCCATGGCCAGGAGCCAGCGCCGGCCTCCTCGCAGCGCCAACCCGGCCGCGACGAATGCCGGCCCCCACAACGCCGCGATCATGCCGAACGCGTTGGCGTCGACCATCGATCCGGCCGCGCGCCCGAGCTGCGGCCAGTTGCCGCCGCTCAGCAACGTGAGGTCGACGAAGCCCTGGTAGGCGCCCAGCAGGCACGCCGCGAGCGCGCTCGCCGCGAGCGGCGCCACGACGGCGCGCTCGAAGCGCTCGATCGGCTCGTCGCGGTATCGCGCGTACAGCCAGTCGAACAGCAGCAGACCGAGCCCCTGCGTGAGTGCCGCGCCGGCGACGGCGATGACCGCCTCGGTGGGCAGCCCTCCGGCGATCGAGTTGGCCAGGCGCCCGCCGCCAACGAGCGCCAGATTGAAATCGATCTCCCGCAGCGCGACGATCGGCCACGAGGCCGACACGGCGAGCGCCCAGACCACGAGCGGCCACTTCCAGCGCGGCGCGAACGCCCAGCCTCTGAGCGGCCGCGTGGCGAGCATCGCGCCGAACAGGGCCGCGATCCATACCAACAGATGGGCCAGGCGAAAGCGGCCGAGCGCAACGGTGAAGACGGCCGGCGCGATGTAGGTGAAGCACAGGGCCGCCGCCGTCACGAGACCGGGCAGGACGCGCCCAGCGACGAGCGCGACGAGAAACGCCGCCACGGTCACAGTGGGGAGCGGACCCCACTCGGGCGCGGCGAGGGTCGCCTCGACGGCGGCCGCCGCGAGCATCGACACGATCACGAAGAGGCGGGAGACGCGATTCACGGACGACGAGTACACACAAACGGCCACGAAGGCACGAAGACACGAAGGAGGTACGAAGGGTCTCCCATGCGATCGCAGCGTGACATGTGTTTGAAACCCTTCGTGCCTTCGCGTCTTCGTGGCTTTACGTCAGGAACTCTCAGACTTGTGCCACACCGCTCCGGTATTTCGCGATGTGGCGCGCGAGCGCATCCTGCCACGGCGGCATGACGATGCCGAGCGCGGCGAGCTTCGCGTTCGACAGGGCGCAGAACTGCGGGCGTTCGGCCAGGAGCGTGACCCCGGCGACGCGCATCGGCACGAGCCGCGGCGTCACGCCGAGCAGCCGCGCGATTTCCATCGCCATCTCGTGCCACGTGCACAGTCCGCTGTTGACGCAGTGGTAGAGACCGGGCGGCGCCTCACGCTCGACGAGCGCACGCGTCGCTCGGGCGACATCGTCGACGTAGCTCGGCGAGACCGTGCGATCGACGAACACGCGGGTTTCCCGACCGGCGGCAATCTCGTCGATGATCTTGTCGGTGGAACTCTTGCGTCGCGCGCCCCCGAACAGGCTCTCGACGCGCAGCACGTAGTGCCGCGGCGCGCCGGACGCGAACCACTCGCCGAGAAGTTTCGAGGTCGCGTACACGCCGCGCGGGTTGGCCTGGTCGTCCTCACGGTACGGCGTGGTCGCCGTTCCGTCGAAGACGAAGTCGCTGCCATAATGCACCAGGACTGCACCCGCGTCCGCCGCCGCGCCGGCGAGCGCGCGCACGGCCATCGCATTCACCTGTAGCGCCGTGACCGCGTCGGTCTCGGCGGCGTCCACGTGGTTGTAGGCCGCGCAGTTGATCACGACCGAAGGCCGCGCCGCAGCCACAGCGGCGCGGATCGCGGCCGGGTCGGCGAGATCCAGCTCGGCGCGCGTCAGGGCGACGACCTCGCTGCCGGCGAACTCGCGGACGATCGCCGAGCCGAGCTGGCCGGCCGCGCCGGTCACGAGCGCTGTCATCTGTCGATTGGCAAGGACGGACCTTCTGAGCTATCAGCTATCAGCTATCAGCTATCAGCTATCAGAGCTCGTGAAGAAATCGGTGTAGGGGCCGCCTTCAGGCGGCCCTCTGTCTGGTCCGGCTGCCCTCGACTGGGCTCGGGCCAGGGAAGCCGGACCCTACG
>CAYHSN010000211.1:0-6174 GCA_964359235.1 uncultured Vicinamibacterales bacterium
CGACAGGCCGGACTGAAGTCCGGCGCTACGGCGATTTCTTCACACGCTCTCAGTCTTCAGTTGTCAGTTGTCAGTCGTCAGTTCTCACTTGTCAGTCGTCAGTTCAGTTGTCGGTCTTCAGTTCTCGGTTTTCAGTTTTCAGTTCCCATGCCTCTTCGTGACCTGATCGCCGCGCGCATTCGTGCGCGCGGACCGATCACGGTCGCGGCGTTCATGGACCTCGCGCTCTACCATCCCCAGTCCGGCTACTACGCGACGGCGCCACAACGGTCGGGCCAGGCCGGCGACTTCTTCACCAGCGTGGATGTCGGATCGATCTTCGGTGAGCTGCTCGCCGTGCAGTTCGCGCAGATGTGGCGGCTCGCCGGCTTCCCGGCGCGGTGCGACTTGGTCGAGGCGGCGGCCAGCAACGGGCGCCTCGCGCGCGACGTGCTGGACGGCGCGCAGGCGGACGACCCGGACTTCTACGCGGCGATCGCGCTGCACCTGGTTGAAACGAGCGCGGCCGCGCGCGGCGCGCAGCGCGAGACGCTCGGGCCGCACGCCGCGAAGCTGGCGTCGGGCGGGGATTCGCTGCCCACGGGCATCACCGGTGTGATCTTCGCCAACGAGCTGCTCGACGCCCTGCCCGTGCATCTCGTCGTCATGCGCGAGGATGGGTTGAAGGAGGTGCACGTCGGGGAGAGGAACGGCGAGCTCGTCGCAGTCGAGGGACCGCCGTCCACGCCGGAGATCGCCGCGTACCTGGCGCGCGTGGGCGCGACGCTCGGGCCGGGCTGTCTCGCCGAGGTGAACCTCGCCGCCGAGGCCTGGGTCGCGCGCGCGGCCCGGAGTCTCGCGAAGGGCTTTCTGGTCATCATCGACTACGGGCGCGACGCGGCGGAGCTGTACTCCGGAGCGCACGCGAACGGCACCCTGCGATCGTTCCGGCATCACGCGACCGACCCGGCGCCGGCGGGATGGCTCGCCGATCCCGGCGAGCGCGACATCACCGCGCATGTCGATTTGACCGGTGTGCGGCTCGCCGCCGAACGCGAAAACCTCGTCACGCTCGCCGCACTCGATCAGACGTATCTCCTGCTCGGCCTCGGCCTCGCCGACCGCCTCTCACGCGGCACGGGTGATCCGGTGGCGGACCTGAAGCGCCGCCTCGCGGCGAAGACCCTCCTCGTCCCCGGCGGCATGGGCAGCACGCACAAGGCGCTCATCTTCGGAAAGAACGTCGGCACGCCCCGGCTCACGTGCACCTCGTTCAAGGTGCGACTCACGTAGCGAACGCCGGCCCGCGTCGCGCACGCCGGCCCTGAAGGCCGGCCTGCCGGGCCGAGCAAGCTCGGCCCCTACGCATTTCTCGTTCGTCGTTCGTCGTTCGTCGTCCTTCGTTTTTCAATCCTCAATCTGCAATCCGCAATCTGCAATCTACAATCTGCAATGTCCTTGTGGTGGTATGCTCTCCCCGATGCGCAAGCTCCCCGCCTACGCTTGGCTCGGTCTCGCCGCCATGCTCGTCTCGGAGGCCGGGACGCTGGCGAAGCTGGGGCCGTTCCCGACGTTCCACACGCCGATCGTGTGGACGGGCTACATCCTGTTCGTCGACGGTCTCGTGTGGCGCCGCCGCGGCGATTCATGGATCCAGAACGCGCCGGCGGAGTTCCTGTTCCTGGTCGTCTTCTCGATTCCGCTCTGGCTCGTCTTCGAGTTCTTCAACGCGTTCATCCAGAACTGGCACTACGTCGGGCTGCCGGACAACGTCTGGCTGCGTGTCGCCGGCTACGGCTGGTCGTTCGCGACGATCTGGCCGGCGATCTTCGAGACGGGCGAGCTGGTGTCGAGCCTGCGCGAACGGCGCGCGGCGCCCGGGCGATTCGCGGTGCGCGAGTATCCGGCGCGCCTGGCGTGGGTGCAGCGGGGCCTCGTGCTCGCCGGCGCCGCGATGCTCGCGTGGCCGCTCGTGTGGCCGTCGCCGTACCTGGCGGCGCCGGTCTGGCTTGGATTCATCTTCCTGCTGGATCCCGTGAACGCGCGCTTCGGCGGAGAGGCGCTCCTCTGCGACTTCGGCTACGGCCGGTTCCAGCGCGCCGTCAATCTGGTCTGCGCGGGCCTCATCTGCGGCCTGCTCTGGGAGTTCTGGAACTACTGGGCGGGCGCCAAGTGGGTCTACTCGGTGCCCATCCTCGCCGAATGGAAGGTGTTCGAGATGCCGCTTCCCGGCTACCTCGGCTTCCCGGCGTTCGCGCTCGAGTGCTTCACGATGTACGTCGCGCTGCGCCTCCTCCTGTTTCGTGGAGCGACGCGCCCGATCTCGATATAATCCGGTGTTCGCGGATGGGGCGCGTGGGCGGCGTGAAGGCCCCCGTAGTCGGAAGCCGACATCACGAGGTGGAACGGGACCAGAGAGGCGCGCGGGCGCGGCGCGGGGCTGATGGGGTCCCCCCTCGACAAGCTCGGGACGCGCTGAGCGTGTCGAAGCGCGCAAGCGTCCGCGCTTGGCGGGGTGCAGGGGCCTTCGCGGGGCTTCGGCCACCCTGGACGGAGCTCGAAGAGCGAAGTCTGGGGGACCCGCCAACTGAGCGAGGTTCGCGCCATGGTGACCGCCAGCGTCGAACGTGAGGTCAAGCTCCGTTTCGCGTCGCCGGACGAGGCCCGGGAGGCGATTCTCGCGACGGGCGCGACGCCCCTGCACGGGCGCCGGCTGCAGGAGGATTGTCTGCTCGATGACGAGGAAGAGTCGCTCCGGCGACGGCGCTGCGTGCTGCGCATCCGGACGGAGAACGGCAAGAGCCGGCTGACCTTCAAGGGGCCGGTGCAGCCGGCGGCGGTCAAGACGCGCGAGGAGGTCGAGACGGTCGTCGGCGACGGCACCGTGCTGCAGCGCGTGTTCGAAGAGCTCGGCCTGCACGTCTGGTTCCGCTACGAGAAGTACCGCGAGGAGTTCGCGCTCGAGGACGTGGTGCTCGCGATCGACGAGACGCCCGTCGGCGTCTTCGTGGAGGTCGAAGGCAGCGAACCGGGAATCGCCGCGGCCGCCGAGGCGCTCGGCCGGGGGTCCCGCGACTTCGTGCTCGACTCCTATCGCACGCTCTGGCTCAAGCACCGCGAGGCCGCCGGCCTCGACGGCAACGACATGGTGTTCGACGAACCTTGATCGCGCCCCGCGTCGATCGGGCGCTCGTGCTGACGGCCGGCTTCGGCACCAGGCTGCGGCCGCTGACGGCGCTACGCGCCAAGCCGGCCGTGCCCGTGGCCGGACAGCCGCTCGTCCGGCGCATCCTCTCCTTGCTCGCCGCTCAGGGTCTCCGCCAGGCCGTCCTCAACCTGCACCATCTGCCTGCGACGATCACGGCCGTTGTCGGCGACGGTTCGGATCTCGGTCTGAAGGTGCGCTACTCGTGGGAGCAGCCGCTGCTCGGATCCGCGGGCGGGCCGCGGCACGCCCTGCCCCTGCTCGAAGCCGATCGATTCTGGATCGTGAACGGCGACACGCTCACCGACGTCAATCTCGCCGCGATGGCCGACACGCACACGCGTTCAGGCGCGCTCGTGACGATGGCGGTCGTGCCGACTCCCAGGCCGGAGCACTACGGCGGCGTGTCCGTGCGGGATGGATGGGTGACCGGGTTGACGCCGCCCGGCGCGAACCGGCCAGCGTATCATTTCATCGGCGTGCAGATCGCCGAGGCCCGCGTCTTCGCGGATCTCTCGGACGGCGAGCCGGCCCAGTCGGTGTCGGGCGTGTATCGCGCGATGCTCGCCGCGCGCGAGCGCGTCATCGGCGCGTTCGTCTGCGACGCGCCGTTTCGCGACATCGGCACGCCGGCCGACTACCTGCGGACGTCGCTGGACGTCGCGCGCCTCGAGTCATCGGCGGAACAGGGCTTCAGCCCTGACAACGACACGATCCCGATCGGCGCCCGCAGCCGCGTCGCGCCCGGTGCGCGCCTCGTGCGCACCGCCGTCTGGGACGACGTGACGATCGAGGACGGGGTCGAGCTGACCGAGTGCGTGGTCGGCGACGGCGCGCGCGTCGCCGCGGGCGCAGGGTTCGCGAGACGGGTCCTCGTGCCGGCCGGCCGGGTCGAGGCGCGGCCCGGGACCGAGCGCGTCGGCGATCTGCTCGTGGCGCCCCTCGACTGAGCGGATCGCTGCCGCGAATGAGCGCCCCGAGCCGAAGGCGAGGGGCGACAGGTCGTGGGGGTGGGGCCCCACGACGAACTCGAAAAAGAGAGGTGTAGCGGGCCATGCAGCCCCGGGAAGCGGAACCCGCCCTCGATCGCGTGCGCGCCTATCTCGATCGCCGCGGCCTCGCCGCGCGGGGCGCTCGCGCCGTGCCGCTCACGGGCGACGCGTCCGACCGCCAGTACTTCCGCGTCATCACACCGGGGTCGCGCTCGGTCGTCCTCGCGCTCTACGCGAAGGCGTTCGAGTTCGCGACGCTGCCGTTCGTGATCGTCGCGCGCCTGTTCGAGCGGATGCCGGTGCCGATCCCGGCGATCCTGGACGAGGCCGGCGAGCTGGGCCTGCTGGCCGTCGAGGACCTCGGCGACGTGACGCTGCAGGCGCACCTCGGCGCCGCGCCCGCGGCGGATCACGCGCGCCTCTACCGGGAGGCTGTCGCGCACATCGCCACGCTGCAGCGGCGCGGCGCGGAGCTGGCCTCCCCCGAATACCTGCCGTACGGGATCGCGTTCAATGTCGAGAAGCTGACCTGGGAGATGGAGTTCTTCCTGAAGCACTTCGTCGCCGGCTATCGCGGCGTCGCGATTGCGGCGCCGTCGCTCGAGGCGATCCGGCGCGAGCTCTCGACCCTCGTGGAGGAACTGGCCGCCGAGCCGCGCGTGCTCTGCCATCGCGACTATCACAGCCGCAACCTCATGCTGCACCTGAATCGGCTGTACCTCATCGACTTCCAGGACGCGCGCATGGGCCCCGACACCTACGACCTGGTGTCGCTGTTGCGCGACTCGTACGTCGACCTCGCCGAGGGCACGGTGGACGAGCTGCTGGCCTACTTCCTGGCGCTCAAGGGCGAGACCGGCCGCGAGCGCGAGTTCCGCGCGCGGTTCGAGGCCATGGCGCTCCAGCGCAACCTGAAGGCGCTCGGCACCTTCGGGTACCAGACGGCCGTGCGGGGAAACCCCGTGTACATCCAGTACATCCCGCGCACGCTGCGACACGTCCGCGACAACCTCGCGCGCCAGTCGCGCTTCACCCGGCTGCGCGACCTCCTGGCCGGGCACATCGAGGAGCTGCGCTAAGGTAGAATCAGGGTTCGCGCACTCCGCCATGCAGTTCGGGATCTCGACCCATCTCTATCACGGCACGCGGCTCGAACGGGACCACCTCGTCGAGATCGCCGCGCACGGCTTCGACGCCCTCGAGCTCTTCGCCACGCGCACGCACTTCGACTATCACGATGACACGTCAATCGCGCGCCTGGCGGCGTGGCTCGACGAAACGGGGCTGAGGCTGCACAGCATCCACGCGCCGATCACGACCGGCATGGCCGGCGGCGTGTGGGGACCGGCGTTTTCGAACGCCACGAAGGCTCAGGACGCCCGGCGCCTCGCCGTGCGCGAGACGGAGGCCTCGCTGGCCGTCGCGCGGCGGATCCCGGTGTCGTGCCTGGTCGTGCACCTGGGCGTGCCGCGCGAGCGGGCCGCGCCCGGCGACAACGATCTCGACGCGGCCCGCCAGAGCTTCGAGGAGATCCACGAGGCCGCGGCGCCGCTCGGCGTGCGCGTGGCGGCCGAGGTCATCCCGAACGATCTGTCGACCGCGGCGGCGCTGGTCGCTCTGCTCGAGGACGAGCTGGATCTCGGCCACGCGGGCGTGTGCCTCGACTACGGGCACGCGTTCCTGATGGGCGATGTGGTGGAGGCGATCGAAGCCGTCTCCGGTCATCTGATCACGACGCACGTGCACGACAACCGCGGCCTGAGCGACGATCACCTGGTGCCTTTCGAGGGCGCGATCGACTGGGCCGCGGCGCTCATCGCGACGCAGAAGGTCGGCTACGACGGCACGCTGCTGCTGGAGCTGGCGGGCGCCGGCAGCCCGCGAACCGTGCTCGAGAACGCGCAACGGGCGCGCGCGCGGTTCGAGCAGATGCTGACCTGATCGGCGGCGGGCGGAGGGGCCGAGCCCTTCGACGTCGCTCAGGGCAGGCCCTTCGGC
>CAYHSN010000212.1:0-4115 GCA_964359235.1 uncultured Vicinamibacterales bacterium
CGGCCGAACGGCAAGTATTCAGTCGAACGACAAGCGTTCACCCGAACGGCAGGTATTCAGTTCCTGAGCGTCTTCCCCGTCTTCAACGTGTACGCAATCCTCTCCTGCGTCTTCCGCTCGCCGCAGAGGGTCAAGAACGCCTCGCGCTCGAGGTCGAGCAGGTACTGTTCGCTCACCTCGGCCGCGTGCGGGAGCGAGCCCCCCGCCAGAATCCACCCGAGCTTCTGCCCGATCAGCCGATCGTGATCGCTGATGCGCCCGGCGCGGTGCGCGAGGTGCACGCCCATCTTGAGCGCCGCGAGCACGGTCTCGCCGCCGACGGGGACGCTCGTACGCGGCGCGGGCCGCCGGAAGCCCTCGCGCACGCGATCGAGCGCGACGGCTTTGGCATCCGCGATCAGCCGCTCGCGGTTCATCGTCACGGCGTCAACCTCGCGCAGGTAGCCGATGCGAAACGCGTCGGCCCCGCTCATCGACACCTTCGCGAAGCCGATCGTCTCGAATGCGCGCTGCACGAACGGCAACGGGTCGGCGCCCTTCGGCGCGTGCGCCATCGCGCGCACGAGCATCTCCTTGGTGCCGCCGCCGGCCGGAATCAGGCCGACGCCGACCTCGACGAGGCCCATGTAGGTCTCGGCCGCGATCTGCACGCGATCGCCGTGGAGCGCCACCTCGCAGCCGCCGCCGAGCGTCAGGCCCGCCGGCGCGACCACGACCGGCACGTCCGCGTAGCGCAGCCCCATGGTCGCGCCCTGGAACAGACGGACCATCAGGTCGATTTCGTCCCAGTTGCCTTCCTGCGCTTCGAGCAGGAGGAGCATCAGGTTCGCGCCGGCGGAGAAGTTCACGGCGTCGTTGCCGACCACGAGCGCCTGGAAGTTGGCGGAGGCTTCCTGCACGCCCGCGCGCAGCATCTCGATCGCGTCGCCGCCGAGCGCGTTCGCTTTCGAGTGAAACTCGACGCAGAGGACGCCGTCGCCGAGATCCACGAGGCTCGCGCCCGCGTTGCGCTTGACGATCGTCGAACGCTCCTTCGCCGAGCGGAGGATCTGCAGGTCGGGCCCGGACGGCGGAACGAGCCTCAGTCCGGTGCTGCCCGGGCCGCGGTCGCCGTCACGGAACTTCGTCTTGCCGCTCGCGAGGAGATCGCGGACGAGCGGCGGCGGGTCGCTCACGCCGCACGCGTCGAGCACCTCGCGGACGCCGATCGCATCCCACGTCTCGAAGGGCCCCAGCTCCCACCCGAAGCCCCACCGCATCGCGCGATCGACGTCGTCGATCGCGTGCGCGATGTCCGGCGCGACGCGGGCCGTGTACAGAAGGACGGGGCCGAGCGTCTCGCGCAGGAACTCCCCGACCTTGTCGCGCCCGAGGAAGAGCGTCTTGATCCGCTCGCCGGTGTCCTCGATGGATTTTCCCGCCTCGATCGAGCCAAGCTGCACGTTCCGCTGCGGGCGGTACTCGAGCGTGGCGGGATCGAGCGCGAGGATGACGCGCTTGCCTTCCTGCTGGACCTTCTTGTAGAAGCCTTGGCCGGCTTTCTCGCCAACCCAGCCGCGCGTGACCAGCTCCTCGACGAGCGGCGGCAGCGCGAAGGCGTGGCGGTCCTCCTGGCTGTCCAATCGCTCAGCCAGGTTGCGCGTCACGTGCGCCAGCACGTCCAGCCCCGCGATGTCCAGCGTCCGGAACGTCGCGCTGTTCGGGCGTCCGAGCGCGGGTCCCGTGATGGCGTCGATCTCTTCGATGGAGTAGCGGCCGGTCGCGAGCGCGTCGAAGACGCGCATCACGCCGTGCAGGCCGACGTGGTTGGCGATGAAGTTCGGCGTGTCCTTCGCGATGACGACGCCCTTGCCGAGCGTCCGGTCGGCGAAGCGCGCCATGGCGTCCACGACCGACGGGTCGGTGTCGGTCGTTGGGATGATCTCGACGAGCCGCAGGTAGCGCGGCGGATTGAAGAAGTGCGTGCCGAGGAAATGACGCCGGAAGTCGTCGGTCCGCCCGGCGCCGATCGCGCCGATCGGAATGCCCGAGGTGTTCGACGACACGAGGCTCCCGGGCCGCCGGTAGCGCTCGACTTTTTCGAAGAGCGCCTGCTTCACATCCAGCCGCTCGACGATGGCTTCCACGATCCAGTCGGAGTCGCCGATGCGCGGGAGGCCGTCGTCGAAGCCGCCGGTCGAGACGAGGCGGCGCGCCTCGGGAGCGAAGAACGGATCGGGCTTGAGCTTGCTCGCGCGCTCGAGTCCCGCGCGCGCCACGTCGGGCGTCAGGTCGAGCAAGAGGGAGGGCACGCCGGCGTTGGCCAGGTGCGCGGCGATCTGGGCGCCCATGGTGCCGGCGCCCAACACGGTGACGGAACGGATCTGACGCATCACAACAACCCCAGTCGTGCGACGTGCGACGTGCTGCGTGCGACGTGCGCTGTCACGTTGCGATTGCGATCACGACAGGAAGGCCACGAAGGCACGAAAGACATTCAGCTCTTCCTAGCACGTAGCACCAACGCCTCTCACAAACAAGTCAACAACGGTGTCGGCGTCGGACGCGAGCGCGTACCGGCGCCGGCTGAGAATCCAGTTGGTCGCCATCTCGTCGAGCGCGCCGAAGAAGATCTTGGCCGCCACCGTCGGATTCAGATCGCGACGGAAGACACCGGCGGCCTGACCGCCGGCAATGACGTCGCGGATGACGCCGAGGTAGGTCCGCACGCCGGTCGACGAAAACTGCTCCATGAACTTGGTCGACTGCCGCAGCTCCACCTGGAACACGACGGCGAGATCGCGATCGCGCCCCATGCGTCCGAGGTGGAGGCGGGCGATCCGGCGCAGCCGCTCGACCGGATCCGCCAGGTCCTCGAGCGCGGCCTTGCCTTCCGCGATCGCCTCGCGCATCGTCTTGTCGAAGATCGAGACGAGCAGGTCGTCCTTGCCGCGGAAGTACAGGTAGACGGTGCCGGCCGCGACGCCGGCGGCGCGGGCGACGTCGGCGACCTGAGCGTTGAAGAAGCCGCGGCTGGCGAAGGTGCGGATGGCGGCCTTCAGGATGGCCTCGCGCTTGTCAGGCTTTTCGGCTTTCTCGGGCGCGGCGGACCGGGCTCGACGGGAAAGGGTCACGGGCATGGGCGTCCACGACTGAATGAACGTTCATTCATATTGAGACGAGGCGGAGGACGATGTCAAGCCCCAAAGTTCACGGTTTAATTGAACCCGGAAGGTTGGCGTCCTCCCCGGTCCCTGCCGTGCTAGAATCGCGGTCCTGAACTCGGCCTTTCCGGTGGCGGAAACGGGGTTTCCTGGAGGTTTTCCCATGGCGCAGTGCGTCCGAATCGCGCTCGTGTCGCTTCTCGCGTTGGCGGCGGTAGGCTTCGCGCCAGGATGGGCGCCGGAGGCGGCGGCGCAGAGCCGCGCCACCTCGGCCGACCTGGCGGGCAAAGTGGCCGACGAGTCCGGCGCCGTGCTGCCGGGCGTGAGTGTGACGGTCACCAACGTCGAGACCAATCTCGTCCGGACCGTGACAACCGGACCCGAAGGCCGGTTCTCGATCCCGGTGCTGCCGCCCGGCACCTACACGATCAAGCTCGAGCTCGCGGGTTTCGCCACCGAGACGCGCGAGGGTCTGATCCTGACGCTCGGCGCCCTGGTGGATCTCGATGTCACGCTGAAGCTGGCAGGCACGACCGAGCAGGTCACCGTGCTCGGGCAGGCGTCGCTCGTCGACACGCAGAAGACCTCGGTCGCCACCGTCGTCTCCCAGCAGCAGATCGCGAGCCTCCCGATCAACGGCCGCAGCTTCATCTCGTTCTCGATCATCACGCCGGGCGTGACGACGGATCGGACGCCGCAGCAGGGCGCGTCGGCCACCTCGGGCCTGACGTTCGCGGGCCAGCGCGCGCGGTCGAACAACATCACGGTCGACGGCCTCGACAACAACGACGCCACGGTCGGGAGCGTCCGGGCCGTGTTCAGCCAGGAGGCGGTGCGCGAGTTCCAGGTGCTCACCAACTCCTACTCGGCCGAGTTCGGCAAGGCCTCGGGCGGGGTCGTCAACATCGTGACCAAGAGCGGCACGAACCGCACCGACGGCAACGTGTTCGCGTACTACCGCGACGACGCGCT
>CAYHSN010000212.1:4215-6162 GCA_964359235.1 uncultured Vicinamibacterales bacterium
TCGGGAAGGTCGATCACCAGTTCTCGGCGAACCAGAGCCTGGCGGTTCGGGTGAACTGGTCTGACGCCTACAACGAGAACGTCGAGCCGTGGGGCGGCCAGACGGCGAAAAGCCGCGGCGCGTACCTCGACAGCCAGGACGTCATGGGCGCCCTCTCGTACACGTCCGTGCTGTCGGACACGCTGGTCAACGAGATGCGCGTTCAGTACGCCACGCGCGACCAGAAAGTGATCGCGCTCGATCCGCTGTGCAGCGGCGAGTGCGACGAGGAGAGCGAGGGCGGGCCGACGCTCGAGATCACCGGCGTGGCCAGCGTGGGCCGGCAGCGCTTCACGCCGCAGCCGCGCCGAAACGATCGCTTCGAGGTGACCGACACGCTGAGCTTCTACAGCGGCACGCACCAGTTCAAGGTCGGCTTCGACTGGAACTACATCGATCACAAGCGCCAGGCGCTCCCGCTGCACTTCGGCGGCCGCTACATCTTCGCGCCGCTGCCCGCGATTCCGGGCGTGCTGCCCGCGCCGATCACGTCGATCCAGGCGGTCGCGCTCGGCCTGCCCGCCGCGTACGTGCAGGGCTACGGCAACTCCAACCGGCCGTACGGCTATCAGGACCTCTCGCTCTTCGCGCAGGACGACTGGCGCATCAAGCCGAACCTGACGCTCAAGTACGGGATCCGCTACCAGAATCAGTTCTGGCCGGCGATGCGCTACGACACGGTGCGCGGCATCGACCCGTATTCGTTCCCGAGCGACAACAACAACGTCGCGCCGCGCCTCGCGATTGCGTGGGATCCGGGCGGACAGAAGAAGACGTCGATCCACGGCTCCTACGGCATCTACTACGACAACCACATCACGGCCGTCGCCGGGATCACCGATCTCATCGACGGCAAGGACCAGGTGCGCACGCTCGTGGCGCGCTTCCCGACCTCGCTCGCCGGCTGGCGCGCGCCCGGCCACAAGGCGCCCGAGGCGATCTTCGGGGCCTATCCGAGCCTGGTCATCTCGATCGACCCGGGCCTCAAGACGCCGTACGCGCACCATGCCTCGATCGGCTTCGAGCAGGAGATCGTCGAGAAGTACTCGCTCTCGGCAACCCTTATTTACGCGCGCGGGTTCAACCAGCTCGGCACGATCGACTACAACCCGGTCGTGCCCGCGCTCGGCGCCGGCCGCCGGCCCGAGGACGTCGTCGGACCCACCGGCCCGGTTCCGGGATCGTCCGCGTCGATCCTGCAGTACACGTCGTTCGGCGAAACGTGGTATCGCGGCCTCACGATGTCGGTCACGCGGCGCTTCAGCGACAAGCTGCAGTTCCTCATGAGCTACACGCTGTCGAAGGCCGAGGACAACTCGACCGACTACCAGAGCGCGTTCATCGCGATGGACAACGGCCGCGGCAGAGACGACGGCGACCCAACGGGCCTGCCGGTCGGCTTCAATGCGGATAACGAGCGGGGATCGTCGCTGCAGGATCAGCGGCACCGCTTCGTGTTCAGCGGACTGTACGTGTTCCCTGGCGAGCTTCAGCTCTCGACGGTCATCACGGTGGCGTCGGGCCGGCCGTACAGCGTCCTCGCGGGCGCCGACATGAACGGCGACGGCGACGGCGGCGCGTTCCCGTCCGATCGCGCGCGCCAGAACCCGCTCGACGGGGCGTCCAGCGTCAGCCGCAACACCGGGACGATGCCGAGCCAGGCGACGGTGGACATCCGGCTGAGCCGCCGGTTCGCGACGGGGAAGGCCGCGAGCGTGGACGGGATCTTCGAGGTGTTCAACCTGTTCAACCGGACGAACTACACGGAGATCAACAACATCTTCGGCACGGGCGCGTACCCGGCGAGCCCCGCGCCGACCTTCGGCCAGTTCCAGCAGGCCGGGTCGCCGCTGCAGATCCAGCTCGCGGCGAAGATTAATTTCTAGGGTTCAGGCCACAGGCGGCAGG
>CAYHSN010000213.1:0-2459 GCA_964359235.1 uncultured Vicinamibacterales bacterium
ATGGCAGGCGGGAGTGTACAATGAGCGCTCTCACCCATCAATCGAGTGGGTTTTCGGCGCGCGGAGAGGCCATCTTCCGTGGAGATCGGCGCCCGGCTGCACACCTTTACGATCGTCAAGCTCCTCGGCGCGGGGGGCATGGGCCAGGTCTACCTCGCCGAGGACACGCAGTTGCGCCGGCACGTCGCGATCAAGGCTGTGGCCGGCGGCGACTCGCCGAAGGAGCGCCAGCGGCTGCTGCGAGAGGCGCGCGTCGCCGCGTCGTTGAACCACCCGAACATCTGCACCATCCACCAGGTCGCCGAAGAAAACGGCCAGGTGTTCATCGTCATGGAACACATTGACGGCCGGACGCTGCGGGACGCGATCCCGCCGGGCGGTTTCGACGCCGAGGCCGTCGTTCGGTACGGCACCCACATCGCCGATGCGCTGGCCTACGCCCACGAGAACGGCGTCGTGCACCGCGATCTGAAGTCGTCCAACGTGATGATCACGCCGAAGGGCCGCCTCAAGATTCTGGACTTCGGGCTGGCCAAGCACAGGCCTGCCCTCGGACCCGACGAGGCGACCTTTCAGACTGGCGGGTCGATCACCGGTGCGCGGGAGATCATCGGGACGCTGCACTACATGGCTCCGGAGCTGCTGCGCGGGGCCGTCGCGACACCGGCCTCCGACGTGTGGGCGCTCGGCGTCGTCCTGTACGAGACAGTGGCGGGCCGCTTGCCGTTCGACGCCACCACGAGCTTCGAGCTGAGCGCGGGGATTCTCACGGGACTCCCGCCGCAACTGCCGGAGGCGGTCCCACCCGAGCTGGCGGCCGTGATCCATCGATGCCTTCAGAAGCAGTCTGAGCATCGATACCAGCACGCGGCCCAAGTGCGGTCCGCGCTCGAACGAGCCTCCACCATCACACCGCCAGCTGATCGCGCGGGAGCGCGCGACACCGGGTCGCAGGCCGGAATCTCGTTGGCGACGGCCGCGGCACCGGCCGCGCTGGATTCGATCGCTGTGCTGCCCTTGCGCAATCTCTCCGGCGATTCGAGCCAGGAGTACTTCTCCGACGGGCTCACCGAGACGCTCATCAACGACCTGGCGCAGATCCGGGCGCTCAAGGTCATCTCGCGGACGTCGGTCATGCGGCACAAGGGATCGGACCGTCCGCTGCCGGAGATCGCGCGCGAGCTGAACGTGAAGGCCATCGTCGAAGGCTCCGTGCTGCGGCTCGGCGACCAGGTGCGCGTCACCGCGCAGCTCGTGGACGTCGCGTCGGACACGAATCTCTGGGCGCAGAGCTACACCCGATCGGTCGGCGACATCTTCGCGCTTCAGAGCGAGCTGGCGCGCGCCATCGCGCACGAGGTGCAGGTGACCGTCACACCGCAGGAGCGGGTGAAGCTGGCCACGGCGGCGCCGGTCGCGGCCGAGGTCTACGAGACGTACCTGAAGGGCCGTCACTTCTGGAACATGCGGACGGCGGAAGGCTTCGCCAAAGCCGTCGAGTGGTTCCAGAAGGCGATCGCGCTCGACGCGAACTACCCGCTGCCGCACGCGGTACTCGCCGACACCTTTCTGCTGTTTGGCGTGTACGGCTTCAGGCGTCCGAAAGACGTGTTCCCGCCGGCGCTCAAGATGGTCAGGCGTGCCATCGAGCTCGACGACACGTTGGCCGAGGCGCACTCGACGCTGGGCTGGGGCATCCAGCTCTTCGATCTCGACCGGGTGGGTGCCGAGCGCGAGTACCGGCGCGCGCTCGAGCTCAACCCCGGACACGTGCCCACGCACCTGCGTTACGGCGCCTACCTGATGGGCATCAGGCGAACCGACGAGGGCCTGGAGATGTTGAAGCGTGGCGTCGAGCTGGACCCGCTCTCGATGATCATGCGGGCGCTGCTGGCGTACGGGTACTATCTCGCGCGGCAATTCGATCGGGCGGCGGAACTGTGCCAGAGCACGCTGGACCTCGATCCGAACTTCTGGTGGACCCACTGGAGCCTGGGTGAGACGTACCGCGCCACCGGCCGGCCGGCCGAAGCGGTGACGCATCTCGAGCGGGCGCTGGCCCTCTCACCCGCCAACGCGTTCATCGAAGGCGCGCTCGGCGCGGCCTGCGCCGCGAGCGGCCAGCGCGAGCGGGCGACAGAGCTTCTCGCGGCGATGAACGAACGGGCGGCCCGGCAGTACGTCACACCCTACTTCATCGCGTTGATCCATCTCGGACTCGGCGAGCGCGATCGGGCCTTCGACTGGCTCGCCACCGCCGTCGAAGAGCGGGACAGTTGGATCGCGTTCTGCGCGGTGAACCCCGCCCTGGATGAGTTGCGCGCCGATCCTCGGCTCTCTGACATCACCCGCCGGATGAAGGTCGATTGGTAGATGGCGAATCGCCGTAGGGCCGGCCTTTAGTCCGGCCCGCCGGGCGCATCTGAAGATGCGCCCTACGAGGTGTCTGAAGATGCGCC
>CAYHSN010000213.1:2559-6161 GCA_964359235.1 uncultured Vicinamibacterales bacterium
TACAGCCACAGCCCGAGCAGCGCCGCGACGGGCATGAAGATCGCAAGCTCCGGCTCCTCGATCATCAGCCAGCCCGTCCCCTGCGACGGTGGGCTCTGCGCCTTCGTGAAGAACAGCAGCAGGATCGAGTACGAGTGAAAGACGACCGGCACCGCGAGGAACAGCCGTTCGAGCGGCGAGTCGAAATAGAAGCGCCGCATGTTGGCGACCACGATGATGGCGGCCGCCAGCCAGGCGAGCGTGGTGGTCACCGGAGTCAGGCGGGGCGCCACCGCGAACTGGTACAGGAGCACGACGAGGAACGCTGCGCCGGCGGCCACCGCGGCCGGCATCAGGTTTCCCAGCACCCCAGGCGCCGGCGTACGGCCGCGCTGCCGCCGCCACCTGAAGAAAAACCTGATGAAAAACGAGAAGCTCGCCACGATCACGAACCAGCCCATGAAGTTGACGAGCGGGATGCCAAAGTAGCTGTTGGGATCGACCCCGGTGCCCGGTCGCCCCGGCAGCCAGTCCCACCAGCCACGGTGCACCGCGATCGGATCGAGCGTCAGGTCGAGGTTCAAGGCGAGGAATCCGTCGAGCAGAGGCGCCACGTACCACGGCACTCCGAGCAGCGTCGTCGTTCGCATGGTGACGTACAGGATGAAGCTCCAGCCGATCGGCACCCAGATCGGCACGCCCACGATCTGAATCAGGAACGACCCGGGCGGGTACTCGTAGAGGCGGACCTGGCCGCCGTCGGACGGCACGAGCTGGTGCGAGAGCAGGATCTCGATCACCAGGGTGAGCCCGATGGCGGCGATCATGGCCGCGACCCATTCCTGGGACGGCGCACCGCGCCGCGGCCCCCCCGCGTCGATCGCTCCGGTTCTGCGCGCGTGGCGCAGGCACAGCCAGAAGATCACGTAGACGATGAGCTCGATGCCGAGGTGGGACCACTCGGGCCTGAGGGTCCACTCGAACAGCGGCGTCTTGGCGATCTCGGTAAAGAGGTCCCGAAGCATGACCGTGGCGCTCTCCATGTGCCTCTTCCTTTTACGAGTGCCGGCACGCGGGCTGCGGCAGACCCGGCGGTGTGAGGACCATGTGCCACACCTGCGCGCGGCGCGACCGCGCGAAGCCGGCCGAGACGAGCAGGTAGAACTCGAACATCCGCTTGAATCGTCCGCCGAGCAGGCTGCCGTACCGGTCCTTCAACTCCGGCCAGGCCTGCTGGAACCGCGCGTTCCATTCCATGAGCGTCCGGTCGTAATCGGCGCCGATGTTCTGGACGTCGTCCAGGATGAACAGGCCGTCGATGGCCTGGCCGATCTGGGCGACCGACGGCAGGTTGACCAGCGGGAAGACGTATTTGTCGAGGAACCGCCCGGCGCGGTACTCGGTGCGGCCGACACCGATGAAGTGCACCACGGCGTGGCCGCCGTCGGCGAGGCGCGCGCGGACGACCTCGAAGAACCGTCGATGGTTCTTGTGGCCGATGTGCTCGAGGCAGCCGATCGAGACGACGCGGTCGAACTGGCCCGTGACGTCGCGATAGTCCTGGACCGCGAGCTCGACGGGCAGGCCCGCGCAGCGCGCGGTGCCGAGCTCGGCCTGCTCGCGTGAGAGCGTCACGCCCTTCACCGACACGCCGCGGGTCTCGGCCGCGTACTTCGCGAAGCCGCCCCAACCGCAGCCGATGTCGAGCACGCGCATGCCAGGCCTGAGGTCGAGCTTCCGGCAGATCAGATCGAGCTTGGCTTCTTGCGCCTCCTCGAGCGTCTGCGCTCCGCCGCGCCAGTACCCGCACGTGTAGGCCATGAAGCGCGTGTCGAGCATCTTCACGAAGAGATCGTTCCCCAGGTCGTAGTGCGGCGCGACGTGGCGGCGCACGCGCGCAGGGCTCTGGCGGGTGAAGACGCGCGCCACGGCGACGTTCACGAGGTCGGCGAGCCGGCGCGGCACGTGACGATCGAGATCGGCGCGAAAGAGTCTCGCCGCGCACTCGTCGAGCCGATCCGAGTTCCAGTCGCCGTCCATGTACGACTCGCCGAATCCCAAATCCGCCTGCGCCAGCAGGCGCTGGAAGAACCGCTCGTCGTGCACCTGGATGTCCCACGGATTGGGGCCGTCGATCGCAATCCCGGCGCGCGCCAGAAGCGCCTCGACCGTCGAGCGGGAGCCGCGCACACGCGCGGGCGGGCGCTCCGCCGTCGCCGTCTCCCGCCTGGCCCTCTCGATCGCCTCCGGCGCGACGCGCTTCAGATCCCACGTCGCGCCCATCTTCGACAGCGCGCCCACCACCCACTTCGTCGGGTCGAACGACAGCGGACCGATGCCGTTGCGGTAGTCGGACGGAAACCGATGATGGAAGTTGTGATAGCCCTCCCCCAGGGTCACGAGCGCGACGACGCCGCTGTCGCGAGCGGAGGTCGAAGTCGCGTACGGCTGCCGCCCGAACCGGTGCGCGATGGAGTTGATCGAGAAGGTCGAGTGGTACTGCGCGACGAGCCGGATGCACCCCACCCACAGGAACCCGCCGAGCGCGTCACCCCACGCCGACGCGATCGCGGCCGGAACAGCCCAGCCCATGAGGGGCGCGAGCACCAGGGAGTACCGATGCTGCAGCGCGACCAGGCGATCGCGGAAGAGGTCGCGCACGTTGGCGTAGTCGCGCAGAGGGTCCTTGTAGAGCACCCACCCGATGTGCGACCACCAGAGGCCCTGCCTTGCGTCGTACGGGTCCTCGTCTTCGTCGGTGTGCGCGTGATGCCGCCGGTGGTCCGACGCCCAGTTGATCGCGGAGTTCTGGAAGGCGGCGGCGCCGAAGAGGAGGTAGAACGCGCGGAGCGGCGCCGCCGAGCGATAGCTCCGGTGCGAGAAGAGGCGATGGTAGCCGCCGGTGATGGACAGACCCGAGCACCAGTACCACACCACAGCGAGCGCGACGCTCACCCAGCCGACCCCAATGAGCGCCGAATAGACGACAGCCGCGACGGCCGCGACGTGCACGGCGGCGATGAACGTGATGTTGACCCGGTCTGGTGTGCGTGTCGATGAAATGGGGTGATGCATGGTCAGTTGTGGTCGCGCAGACCGATCAGGAAGCTCCGGATCTCCGCGATTCTGGTGTCGGAGTTGTTGGCAAACGTGCCGTCCGCGATGTGGAAGCCGAGCGCCCGGTACATTTCCCACTGGCGCTCGTCGAAGAACTGATTCGCCGTCGGCTCGTGCGGGAATGCCGGGTGCGACTCGTGGTAGTCCCGGATCACTTCGTCCTCGTCTCCGGTCAGCGAGGCTTTCAGGTACAGCAGCCACCCCTCGTCGCGCTCGCCCTGCTCGTCGGTGCCGTACCTGATCGTGCCGACCACGTAGTGGGCGCCGCTCGAGCTGGATCCAGCCTGACGACGAATGGACGAGAGGTCGATCTCGATGTCGATGCCCATGTCCACCCGCGCGAACAGGATCAGCCGGAGCAGCCCGTCGAAGCGCAGGTTCTCGTCCTGCTCGCCGTCGACGGCGATGACGAGACGGCACCGGCGCCGCAGCAACTGATAGATCGCGAGGTTCTCGATGTGGCCGCCGTCCGACAGGTTGACGAACGCGCCGCCGCCGCTCACGTC
>CAYHSN010000214.1:0-2496 GCA_964359235.1 uncultured Vicinamibacterales bacterium
TTCCCGGTTCTCTGTTCGCCAGTTCTGCCCGACGTTAGGTTAACGCCTATGGGGCATCCGCCTCCTTTCGTGTGTACGGAGACAACGGAGGCCGGCAGAACATCACCGCGGAGTGGTCTCCGCGGTCAATTCTCCGTGTCCTCCGTGGTCGATCGTCCGCGGTCTCCGGTGGTGCATTCCTCCGGGATCTCCGCCCTTGCACCCTCCCGTGCTCGGGTACGGTATCTTTAGCGGCCAGGGGGGGTCCCCATGCTCGAGGGCAGCCATCAGGAAAACCTCATCGCGCGGCTGAACCGCGTCGAGGGTCAGATTCGCGGCATCCGGCGCATGATTCAGGAACCGCGCCTGTGCGTGGAGATCCTGCAGCAGCTCGCGGCAGCCGAAGCGGCGCTCAATCGGATCAGTCTGGCGATCTTCCGCCACCACGTCGAGAAGTGCGTGCCCGAGGACGTGACGCACGGCGACACGGAGAAGCAGAAGTGCCTGGCGGAGCTCGTCGACATTTTCGACCGCTTCTCGGGCAAATAGCTCTCAGCTGGCAGTCTGTCAGCTATCAGCTATCGGCTCTCACCTTTCAGTTTATCAACGTGCCCACGCTGAAAGCTGAACGCTGTGAGCTGAGAGCTGTGGCAATGCGCGCGCGGATCCTGGCGGCCGTGCTGGCCGGCGCGCTCGCCGCCTCGTGCGGCGGCAACGGACCGTCATCGCCTCCGCCCTCGCCGCCGCCGGCGCCTCCGCCGAGGCATCCCTGCGACACGGTGCTGATGGCGCTCGAGCCGGTGCGACTCGAGTCGGAGCGCCCGGCGAAGTCCGCCGAGACCGTCCCCGACGTCCGCGGCCACGTGCTCGACGCCCTGTGGACGCACCGCGCGGCCGTCGCACGCGGATGGACGCGCGCGACGGGACCGCAGGTCCTGTCGCAGGATCTCGGGGAGGTCGCCGTCCTTCAGGACGAGGGCGACCTCATCGTCCCGCCGAACCGGCTCGACCTCGCGGGCAAGGGCCTGCGCTTCCACTGGAACGCCTCGGGCGGCTACGACGTGACGCCCGCCGACGCGACGTTCCGCGAACCGCTCGGCACGCGCCTCGTGCTCGAAGACGACGACGGGGCAGAGCGGGCGGTGGGCTTCGGCTTCCCGTTCTTCGATCGCGCGTACCAGACGGTGTTCGTCAACTCGGACGGCAACCTGACGTTCGGCGAGATCGACAAGGCCAGTACCGACCGCAACGTCGCGCGCCTCCTCGCCGGACCGCCGCGCATCGCGCCGTTTCTCGCCGATCTGGATCCGTCGACCGGCGGCGCCGTGCTCGTGCAGGCCGACGCGAACGCGTTCACGGTCACGTGGTGCGGCGTGCCGGGCTTCAACGTGCCCGAGCACACGACGTTCCAGGTGACGCTCTTCGCCGACTCGTCGCTCGAAATGCGCTACGGTCCGACGATCCTGCTCGACGACGCCGTCGTCGGCGTGTCGCCGGGCCGGACGGAGCAGTTTGCGCCGGTCGATCTGAGCGCGTCCGGACCGATCGGCGGGGGCGGCGCCGCGGTGGGCGAGCGGTTCGCCGCGCGCAGCCAGACGGACAACGTCGCCATCGCCCGCGCGTTCTACGCGGGCCGCGGCGATCTCTACGACCAGCTCGTCATCTGGACCGACACGATCTACACGCGCACGGCGTTCGCCTACGAGACGACCGTGGCGAACGAGATCCGTGGCATTGGCGTCGATCTGTTCGACTACGCGGTGGAGTTCGGGAGCCGCGGGCGTCTGCAGAGCGTGGTCATGATGGACGCGCTCGGCAAGTACCCGGACGATCCGGCGCGCAAGTTCCTGGGCGAGAACACCACGCTCTCGCTGATGGGCCAGGAAGTCGGGCACCGCTGGCTGGTGTTCTTCAACTTCCTCGATCACGACCGGGAGCGGTCGGACGCCCTGCTCGGGCGCGACCGCGCGCACTGGGGGTTCTTCGTCGATTCGGACGCGTCGGTGATGGAGGGCAACGACATCGAGGACCTGGGCGGCGGGTCGTTCCGGACCGCGGCGGCGGTCGAGCGCTTCAGCCTCGTCGATCAGTACGCGATGGGACTCGTCGGCGAGAGCCAGGTGCCGCCGTTCTTCTACGTCGCCAACCCGGTGAACGTGCAGCCGGAGCGCAACGCGACTTCGGCGCCGCGCGTGGGCGTGACGTTCAACGGCACGCGTCGCGACGTGCTCATCCAGGACATCGTCGCGGTGCATGGGCCGCGCGTGCCGCCGGCGGCCGAGTCGGCGCGCGTGCACCGGCAGGCGGTCGTCTATGTGGTGAGCGCGGGCAAGACGCTCGATCAGGCGCAGGTCTCGAAGGTGGATCGAATCCGGCTGGCGTGGGAGACCTTCTTCCAGCGAGCGACCGACGGCCGCATGCGCGCGGAGACAAGATTGAGACCGTCCGGAACGTAGCGCAGCCCTTCACGGGCGCGAGAGCTCCTTACGTTTGGACCAGACCTCCACGCCCGGGGCG
>CAYHSN010000214.1:2596-6132 GCA_964359235.1 uncultured Vicinamibacterales bacterium
CTGCGCTACACGCAACGAACGTCATTTCGCCCAGTCGAGCGCGGTGAGCGCGGCGCGGGCTTCGGTGTCGTACGGCCCGCCGAGGGCCAGGTACTTCTCGTAGCTCGTTCTCGCGGCTTGCAGGTCGCTCTGGTTGGCGATGGTCGCGCGGCGCATCGAGTCGTAGCGCCGCGACTTCACGTAGCGCTCGGGCTCGGGCCGCACCAGCAGGTCGGACATGAGGATGAACGGCGTCGCCGGCGGCGCGGCCGGCGCCACGGACGGCTCGGTCGCCGGCAGGGACGGCGCCAACGACGCGGGCGCCGGATCGGCCGCAGTCGGCGGCGCCTGCGGCGCGGCGTTTCCGCCGGGCCGGGTGGCGCGCATCCGCGCGGGCGGTGGAATCGCCGTCGCAAGATAGCCCTTGCGCGCGCGGACCTTCATGCCCTTCCACTTCACCCGCACGTCGATCTTGCGGAACTTGCCGTCGAGCGTCGTGCTGCCGGCCGGGTACCCCAGCACGTAGTAGGTGCTCGTGTCGTCGGCGATCCGATTGAGCGCGCCGAGAAAGTCGTTGCTGTTGTGGACGACGAAGCCGCCGGTGTCGACGGCAAGGATGTACGGGCCGTCTTCGGATGTGTCGAAGATGGCCGGCGACATGCGCGCTCCAGGCTGACTCGCATCAGTGGCGCCGGTGGAGACGCGCGAGAGCCCGCGCGCGTCAATCGCGTAAATCGTCACGCCGAAGCGCGCCGCCCGCGCGGCGATCTGCGCCAGCACCCCGCGCGAATCCTCGACGAGGAATCCTTCGCTGAGGAGCACGACCGTCTTGCGGCCCTCCATCCGCCCGAGGCCCGTCGTGATGGCCGAGAGCGTCTGGATGAGACGGCTCGCCGCCGCGCGCGCCTCGGCCAGATACTGCCGGGCGTTCCACTGCAACTGGTTCTCGATCTGCTCGACGACGCCGGGCCGCGCGCACTCCTCCGATCGTTCGAGGCAGTTTCTCGTGACCGCTTCGTTCAGCGACCGCTGGTCGCCTGCGTCGATGCGCAGCGCCTCGAACTCGCTCTCGAGTCGCGGCCACTCGCGGAACACGATGAACCGCTCGCGAATCTCGGTGTGCGGCCTCGCCTTTTGCACCGTCTCGATGAGCTCCTGACGTACGGTCGTGAGCCGGCCGTTCGCCATTGCGCCCTCGACGACCACGCCGCCGACGTCGCCGGGCCTGAAGTTCTCCTGGAGAAAGGCCACGGCCGCTTTCTGCACCCGTTTGAACGAGTCGAAGTTCAGGTGATCCTGATCGAAGATGATCGTGAAGAGCCGTCGCGCCGTCTGATCCGCCGATCGCGGGATGCCCTCGGCCACCCGCGCGCGCGGCACGACGGCCGACGGTCCGGTCACGAGATAGAAAAGCTGGATCGGCTGGGACTTCCCGTCCTCGAACAGCTCGAAATCGTCCGCGTTCAGGCCCGAGACGAACTGGCCGTCGCCGTCCTGGACGATGGCGTCGACCTGGACGAGCTCGGTGCCGGATCGGAAGAGCGGCTGCTGCGGATCCTGACGCGCGAGCGTGACGTGACCGCCGGAAAGGGTGAGAAGGACAACCGCACACAGGGCTAGAGGGGTCCGCCTGAAGGCGGACACTACAGCGATTCCCTCCCGCCCCATGATCGCCCTGCGCCACCGATCGAATCGAATACTCATGGCCGAGGCTAAAGGCTTCTCTTGAGTCGCTCGCGCGCGGCGCGCGCGTCGGCGGCGCGCGCCGAATCCGGATCGGCCGCAATCGACTGCTCCAGATACTTCGCCGCCGCCGCCGTCTCGTGCTTTTCGAGCGCGGCCATGCCGAGCGTGAACGCGATCTCGCACACCGAGGCCTTGGCCCGTTCGTCTCCGGGCCGTGCGGTGAGCAGCGTCTGGTACGCCGCAAGGGCCCGCTCGGGCTCGCGTCTGCGGGAGTAGAGCTCGCCGATCTCGGCGTTGATCTCGGTGAGCGCCGGCACCTCGGCAAGCGTCTTCAGGTAGAGCGCGAGCGCCTCGTCCACCTTGCCTGCCGCGGCGGCCGACTCGGCCGTTTTTAGATCGGCCTGCACCTTCGACACGTCCACGCCCGCGAGCGCGCCGCGCGGGCCCGGCTGCGGCAACCTGCGCAACATGAACTCGATCGGCGGAATCGGCCGCCCCCGCTGGATCGGGCCGCTGATCTCGTCGGGCTCGTAGCCGGGCGCCTTCGCGGTGATGGTCCACACGCCGCGGCGCAGCCCGAGGATCGCGAACCGACCCTTCTCGTCGGTGGTGGTCGTGTACGTCGTCGGCGCCGACGCGGGGTTGTGCGCCGTGACGATAGCGCCTTTGACGGGCACGCCGGTGTCGTCTTTCACCACACCCGACACGCGATTGAGTTCGCCCTGCGCCAGCACGGGCGCCGCGGCGAGGATGACGGCCAGTGACGAGAACACGATGGACGGGAACGCACCCAACGAAGCCCGGCGCATGTGGTGTCTCACTGTTGTCGAAAAGGGGTCCAGTCAGGCCAGTATAATGCAGAAGCGTTTCGGGTGGCCCGGCGGCGCGAAGGACGAGGGGACCCATGCGAATGGCACCGGTTTTCCTGCTGGTGATGGCGCTAACCGCGGAGTCGTCAGTCGGAAGTCGTCAGTCGTGAGTCGTCAGTCGTCAGTCCACTGGGTCTGCCGGTATTGATCCCGTGCGTCTCGCGCGGGTCGACGCGATCATCACCGGCGCGATCGACGCGAAGCAGACGCCGGGCGCCGTGCTGCTCGTCGGCCATCGCGGCGAGGTCGTCTACCGGAAGGCCTACGGCCACCGCGCGCTCGCGCCGGCGGCCGAGCCGATGACGCTCGACACGATCTTCGATCTCGCGTCGTTGACGAAGGTCGTGGCGACCACCACGAGCGTGATGATGCTCGTCGAAGAAGGCCGCATCCGCTTGAACGATCGCGTGTCGACCTACATCCCCGAGTTCGGCAAGCACGGCAAGGATGCCATCACCATCCGCCACCTGCTGACGCACGTGTCGGGGCTGCGCCCGGATCTGGATCTGGCCAATCCGTGGACGGGCTACGACACCGCGATCGCGCTCGCGGCCGACGAGGTGCCGCTCGCCCCGCCGAACGAGCGCTTCGTCTACAGCGACATCAACTTCTTCCTGCTCGGCGACATCGTCCGCCGCGTGAGCGGGACGGCGCTCGACGAGTTCGCGCGGACGCGGGTCTTCGCGCCGCTCGGCATGAAAGACACGATGTTCCGTCCGCCCGAGCCCCTGCGCGCGCGCGTGGCGCCGAGCGAGCGGTGCACGCCGTATGGATGGCCGTGCGACGGACCGGATGCGCGGATGCTGCGCGGGGTGGTCCACGATCCGACGGCGCGGCGGATGGGCGGGGTGGCGGGGCACGCGGGTCTGTTCAGCACGGCCGCCGATCTCGCGGTCTTCTGCCGCATGCTGCTCGGCAGCGGCGCCGTCGCCGGCACGCGGGTCCTGTCGCCCCTGACGGTCGGGAAGATGACGTCGCCGGCGACGCCGCCCGGCGAGCGCA
>CAYHSN010000215.1:0-6123 GCA_964359235.1 uncultured Vicinamibacterales bacterium
CGCTACGGCGCTACGACCGATGCATCGCGCCCGCGTCCCGTCTGAGGTGCGATAGAATCCAGCGGCGCGAGACGGACATGGCGGCACGAACCCTGGGCGTCGGCATCGTCGGGATCGGCTGGTGCGCGATGCAGCATATCCGCGCGTTCCAGAACAACCCGCGCGCGCGCATCGTCCTGCTCTGCAGCCGCAACGAAGCGCGCGCACGCGCCCGGCTGGCGGCGAGCGGGCTCGAGACGCCCGGCGCGCGCTTCACGCGGCGCTACCGCGACCTCCTCGAATCACCCGCGATCGACATCATCTCGATCGCCACGCCGAACCACCTGCACGCGGCGCAGGCAGTGGCCGCGGCGCAGGCGGGCAAGCACATCCTGCTCGAGAAACCGACGGGGCTCGATCTCGGTGAGCTTGCGCGCATCCGCGACGCCGTCCGCCGGGCGAAGGTACGGACGATCGTGTCCTTCGAGCTGCACTACAACCCCTACCTGCGCTTCGCGCGCTGGCTGCGCGAAGCCGGATGGCTGGGCACGCTGCGCTTCGCGCGGTTTCAGTACCTGTCGCGCGTCACGGACTGGTACTCCGGCTGGTCGTGGGTGCGGACGACACGCAGCGGGAGGAGCCACCTGCTCGCGGCCGGGTGTCACGCCGTCGACGCGCTACGGTGGTGCTCCGGGCTCGAGCCCGTCGAGGTGTCCGCCTACCACACGCGTTTCGCCGCCGGCTACCAGTGGCCGACCTCGATCGTCGTCAACGTGCGGCTGGGTCCGCCGTCAGGACGAGGCCGGGCGCGCGCCCTCGGACAGGTTGTCAGCTCGACGGACTTCATGATGCCGTACACCTTCGGGGTCGAGCTGATGGGCGACCGCGCCACGCTTCGCGATGACCTCATCTTGTGGGACGAGGCGCCCGTCGATCTCGACGCCCTGCGCCGCGCGTGCCCGCTCGGAGACGTGTCGCTGCACGCGCACCGGACGGCCACCGGCGCCCCGGCCATCCGCATCGAGGCCGAGATGCCCGGGTCATCGGACGTGACGCATCATCCATTTCAGGGTGAGATCGACGAGCTGGTCTCATGCATCCTGGAGGACCGCGAGACGCACCTCAACGTCTTCGACGCGCAGAAGACGATGGAGGCCTGCCTCGCGGCGGACCGGTCGGCCGCGCGAGGCGGACGTCCGGTGCGCCTGCCGCTGCTGTAGAATGAGGGCTGCTCGATGGAACGCATCCTGACTCGCCGTGGGTTCCTCACCCGCGCGGCCGGGGCCGCGGCCCTGGCGTGCGTGCGGCCAGCCGGCGCGCTTGCGGGGGCGTTCCAGAAGTCACCGCCCCTCTTCAAGATTTCCCTCGCGCAGTGGTCGCTGCACCGGACGCTGGCGGCCAAACAGCTCGACCATCTCGACTTCGCCCGCGTGGCCCGGCTGGAGTTCGGCCTCGACGCGATTGAGTACGTCAACACGTTCTTCAAAGAGAGCGCGAAGAGCGCGGCGTATCTCGCCGAGATGAACCGGCGCGCCGCGGACTACGGCGTGTACCAGCACCTCATCATGTGCGACGGCGAGGGGCGCATCGGCGATCCGGACGCCGCAAAGCGGCGTCAGGCCGTGGAGAACCATTACACGTGGGTGGAGGCCGCGAAGACGCTGGGCTGCGCGACGATCCGCGTGAACGCCGCGAGCGAAGGATCGTTCGAGGAACAGCAGGCGCTCGCGGCCGACGGCCTTCGGCGTCTGTGCGAATTCGCCGATCCGCTCGGCATCAACGTCGTCGTGGAGAACCACGGCGGGCTGTCGTCGAACGGCCAGTGGCTCGCGGGCGTCATGCGACGCGTGAACCACCCGCGGTGCGGCACGCTGCCCGACTTCGGCAACTTTTACGAGTACGACCGCTACCAGGGCGTCGCGGACCTGATGCCGTTCGCAAAGGCCGTGAGCGCGAAGTCGCACGACTTCGACGCCGACGGCAACGAGACCGCGAAGGACTACCGCCGGCTCATGCAGATCGTGCTCGACGCGGGCTACCGGTCGTGGGTCGGGATCGAGTACGAGGGCGAGCGGCTGCCGGAGCGCGAGGGAATCGCGGCGACACTGGCCCTGCTGGAGCGAGTCCGTGACGAGATGGCGAGATGAGAGACGGCTGAATTTCAGGATTTCATATTTCATATGCAATCCAGGAGCATCCCCATGAGTGAACGGACGACGCGCCGCGATTTCCTGCACAAGACGGCGGGCGCCGCCGCGGCTGCCTCGGTCATGACCGGTCTCGCCGCGGCCGAGGAGTTCGGCGGCGATCCGCGCCCCGTGCCACAGGCCTCGCCACGCGCCGCGTTGGGCGCGGACGGTCCCGTCCGCATGGCCGTCATCGGGACCGGCGGCATGGGCACGGCGCACTGCGAAGCCTTCGTCAAGCTTGCCAAGGACGAGAAGGCGAAGGTCCGGATCGACGCGCTCTGCGACGTGTGCCAGCCGCGTCTGGCCGCCGCGAAGACGATCGTCGACGAGGCGCAGGGCGGTGACGTCGCGACCTACGGCGACTACCGGCAGCTTCTCGGGCGCACGGATCTGCACGGCGTGCTCGTCGCGACGCCGGAGCACTGGCACGCGAGACAGGCCGAGGACGCGATCCGCGCGGGCAAGGACGTCTACGTCGAGAAGCCGATGACGCTGAATCTGAAGGACGCGTTGCGGCTGCAGAAGGTGGTCCACGCGAACCCGCAGATGATCCTCCAGGTCGGCACCCAGTACGTGATGACGCCGAGCTACCGCACGGCCCGCACGCTCATCGCCGACGGCGCCATCGGCAAGCCCGTGTCGAGCCAGACGAGCTACTGCCGCAACTCGAAAGAGGGCGAGTGGACCTATTACGAGATCGATCCTGCGTGGAAGCCCGGGGTGAACCTCGACTGGAGGACCTGGTGCGGCCCGCTCGGCGAGGTGCCGTGGAGCCCGGAGATCTACGCGCGGTGGCGGCGCTACCGGAAGTACTCGACCGGCATCATCGGCGATCTGCTCGTGCACCAGATCACGCCGCTCATCATGGCGATGAACCTCGGCTGGCCGACGCGCGTCGTGGCCACAGGCGGGCACTACATCGACAAGAGGATGGAGAACCACGACCAGGTGAACCTGACGATCGAGTTCGAGAACGAGCACACCATGATCGTGGCCGGCTCGACCTGCAACGAGCTGGGCATCGAGAGAGTCATCAAGGGCCACAAGGCGAATCTCTTCGTCGGCGGACGGACGGCGACGCTCCGGCCGGAGCGGATCTACGCCGACGAGATCGACGAGCGGGAGATCCCGGCCGAGACCGAAGGCGGCGACCACGACACCCTGCGGCTGAACTGGCTGCAGTGCATCCGCACGCGCCAGAAGCCGGAGAGCGACGTCGATCTCGGCACGAAGGTGATGGTCATCGTGGATCTGGCCACGCGTTCGCTCTGGGAAGGCGGCGCCTTCGGCTACGACGCGGCGCGCCAGAAGGTGAAGAAGCTCTGACCCGCGAGCCACTCCGCCTCGCGACGGCCGCGATGGGCACGCGCTTCGAGCTCGTGCTCGCGGGCGGCGCGCGCGGCGATCTCCTGGCCGCCGGCGAGGCCGCGCTCGAGGAGATCGAGGAGTGGCACCGCCGCCTGAGCCGCTTCGCGCCAGACAGCCTCGTCTCGCACATCAACCGCACCGCTCACGACGCCCCCGTCCGCCTCGACCGTGAGACGTTCGCGCTCCTGACAGACGCCGTGCGCGTGTGGCGCGACTCGGATGGCGCGTTCGACATCGCGGTTGCGCCGCTGATGGCGCAGCACGGCTTCCCCGCTTCGGCGGCCGGTCGTGGCAACGCGGACGCGACCAGCGCGTCGATCGCGCTCGACGCGGACGCATGGACGATCCGGTTCACGCGCCCTGGGGTGTCGCTCGATCTCGGCGGCATCGGCAAGGGGCACGCGCTCGACTGCGCCGCCGCGGTGCTCAGAAGACACGGTGTCGCGCGCGCGCTCGTGCACGGCGGCACGAGCAGCGTCGTGGCCATCGGTGCGCCCGAGGGCGCCGGGGGCTGGCGCATCGCGGTCGGCTCGAATGGTGACCCGCACGTCGTGACGCTCCGCGACGCGGCGCTCGCCCTGTCCGATCCCCACAGCCAGCGCTCGTCTCTCGCGGCCGGCCATCTCGTCGATCCACGCACCGCGCGGATGGTCCCGCGCGCGGGCCTGGTCGCCGTCGTCGGACCCTCCGCGCGGATGGCCGACGCGTGGGCGACGGCGCTCGTCGTGTTGGGATCGACGCCGCCCGCGTTTCCATCGGAGTACTGCGCGACGTTTCTCGGATCGGCTTCGATGCGCGAGCTGACCACACAGACATCAGAGAGAGCAAACAACCCATGAGTTCTCTCCGCGATCTCCGCTGCCTCTGCGGTGGTCTCCCTGACTCGTCACAGACATCACGCACCATGACCATCCTCCACCCCGATCGCCGAACGTTTCTGGCACAGACCGTCGGCGCCCTGACGGGTATCGCGCTCCTGCCCGATCTCGCCGACGCCGTTCCGCAGTTGCAGGGTCCGCCGCGCAAGTTCGGTCTCATCGGCGCGGGCCGTCAGGGACGCGCCATCGTCGCCGAGCTGCAGAAGATCCCGTCGGTCGAGCTGGCGGTTGTCTGCGACACGTCGCCGTCACGCCTCGAAACGGCGCTCGGCCGCGTCAAGGGCGCCGAAGGCTTTGCGGATCACCGCGCGCTCCTCGAACGGCGCACGGACGTCGAAGCCGTGATCGTCGCCACACCCACGCACCTTCATCGCGTCATTGTCGAGGAGGCGCTGAAGGCCGGCCGTCACGTCTACTGCGAGGCGCCCATCGCCGCGACCCTCGACGACTGCCGCGCCCTCGCCGCGGCCGCGGCTGCGGCGAAGACCCTGTGCCAGGCGGGCTTCCACGGCAGATCGAATCCGACGTATCGTCGCGCGCAACCGCTGGTGCGGACCGAGCTGCGCGAGATCGTCTCGATGTCCGCGCAGTTCCATCGCAAGACGAGCTGGCGATTTCCGGCCGCGGAGGCCGGGAGCGATCGTACCGTCAACTGGCGCCTCGATCCGGAGGTCTCTCTCGGGCTCGCGGGGGAGGCCGGCGCGCAGCAATTCGACGTCGCCCACTGGTTCCGCGGGCAGTATCCGGCCGGCGCCCAGGGCCGAGGCGCCGTCCGTCTGCACAAGGATGGCCGCACGGTGGCCGACACCATCGAAGTCGATCTGGTGTGGGCCGACGGTCTCGTGCTCCGCTACGGGGCCACGCTCGCGAACTCGTTCGGCGGGCAGTACGAATCGTTCCACGGCGTGAACGGGACGGTCCGTCTCGCCTGGACGCACGCCTGGCTGTTCAAGGAAGCGGATGCGCCGACGCAGGGCTGGGAGGTCTACGCGACGCGCCAGCCGTTCTTCGGCGAGGACGGCATCGTCCTGATGGCCGACGCCACGAAGCTGGCGGCGCAGGGCGAGCTGAAGGCGGGCGCGGGCCTGCCGCACCCGTCGCTCTACTACGCGCTCGTCGATTTCGTGCGGAGCGTGACGGAAGGCGCGCCCGTACGGTGCCCGATGGACGAGGGCGCCCGCGCGACGATCGTCGGCATCCTGGCCAACCAGGCCGTCACATCCGGGCGCCCGGTCGAGATTCCACCGTTCGGCTAGTCCAGCGGACGCGTCATCGCGCGCGCGCTCTGGCAGCACGCCCAGGAGAACTCGGGCGACGCTTGCACGGCCGGTGGCACCTCGGCGCGATCGATGGTGCGGAATCCCTGGCTCGCGAAAAAGGCGGGCGCGGTCTCGGTCAGCAGGTAGACCTGCGAGACGCCGTGATGCTTCGCGGCGATGAGCGCGGCGTCGGTGAGGCAGCGGCCGATGCCCTGCCCGCGGCACGCCTCGTCCACCGCCACCGAGCGCAGGAGCGCCGACGAGCCGTACAGCTCCAGCGCCGCACAGCCGACGAGGCGGCCGTCCTGCCACGCGACGAGCAGGGTCGCGACGTTCTCGCGCAGCCCGCTCTCGGGCAGCTTCGCACGCGCGAGCAGATCGAGGACTGCGGGGACGACCTCCGGTCGCGCCGGTTCGATCACGAGCCGCATGCGCACCTCACGAGTCCTT
>CAYHSN010000216.1:0-6080 GCA_964359235.1 uncultured Vicinamibacterales bacterium
CCGTGTGGAGCAGGCCCTCTGGCGTCAGTCGGAAAAACGCCTCGCAGGCGCCAGAAGTCCGCATGGGGTGACGTAGTGGGGCCCCATGCTGCCGCCGACAAGCCGCCGGAGAGGTGTTTTTCGGGCCTGCGGAAGCCGGTTTTCGAAGTGAATGGGCCGGGTCGGCGCAGCGCATGAATAGGTGCCAGAAACCATCTTCCTCTCGGTCCCGGCCGGCCACAACGTCGCGAACCTGCTGCGCGGCGTGGTGCTCTCGCAGCTCCTCTCGCGCGAGGATCTGCGGGTCGTCATCCTGTCGCCCTTCTCGATCGATCCGCGGTTCACGTCGGAGTTCGCCCATCCGCGCGTGGCGTTCGAGGTGCTGCACGCGCACCGGCCGCGGACGCTCGAGCGGGTCGTCGACTCGATCCTCTCGGAGCGCTTTCTGCTGGAGACCGGGCTCACGGCCCCGCGCCTGCAGCGCGACCGCGCGCGGCTGACCGATGGGTGGCGCGGACGCCGCGCGCTGGTGGCGCTCAAGAGCGCTGTCTCGCGGCTCCCGGTCTCGCGCTGGTCGTGGTTCCGCGCGGCGGAGGCCTGCGTGCCGCGCGACCTGTACGCGCCGCTCTTCGAACGCTGCCGCCCCGCGCTGGTGGTGACGGCCACCGCCGGGTTCCTGCTCGCGGAGATCCCGCTCATCGCGACGGCGAGGGCCCGCGGCGTGCCGATGATGGGGGCGGACCTGGGGTGGGACAACCTGTCGTCGAAGTACCGCCCGATCCGCCGCGTCGACTACCTCACCGTCTGGAACGAGGCCATGCGCGACGAAGCGGTGCGGTATCACGGCTTCGCACGCGACCGCGTGTCGGTGAGCGGCGCGGTGCAGTTCGATCTCTACCTCCGCGGTGAGGCGCTCGAGCCGCGCCACCAGTTCCTGCGCGCGATCGGCGCTGACCCCGATCGGCGCCTGGTGACGCTCGCCACGCCGCCGTACACCATGTACCCGTCGGCGGGCCTGCTCGTCGAGACGCTGGCGCAGGCGGTCGAGCGCGACCGGCTCGGACCTCCGGCCCAGCTCCTTGTGCGCGTGCACCCGCGCGACGACCTCGAGGCCTATCAGGCATATCGCGCACGGCCGCACGTCCTGGTCGAGAAGCCCATCGCGCGCATGACCGCGGTCGAGGGCATCCCGCCGTACGACGTCTTCGCGCCGACCGTCGCGAACCGGCAGCACCTCGCCGCGACCCTGGCGCATTCCGACGTGCTCGTCAACTTCGCCTCAACCACCACCGTCGAAGCGTGCATCTTCGACACGCCGGTCATCAACGTGGGCTTCGACGCCGAACCGGACCTGCCGCTGCCGGTTTCGATCCGGCGGTATTACGAGTACGAGCACTACCGTCCGGTGATTGAGCTCGGCGCGGCTCGCGTCGCCCGCGATCCCGATGATCTCGTCGCCCGGGTCCGGCACTACCTCGAGGACCCGTCCGAGGACCGCGAGGCTCGTCAGGCGCTCGTCCGGGCCTGCTGCGCGTTCACCGACGGCGAATCGGGCACGAGGGTGGCCAAACAGATTCTCGGCGTGTTGGCGCGGGTCGCACCCGCCGCCTGAGGTTGCCATGTTCGCGAGGGCCCACGCGCTGGTGCGTCTCGGGTGGCTGCTCTTTCTGCGCGATTTCCGGCTGCGCTTTCGGCAGACGTACCTCGGCTCACTGTGGGCGATCGGCCGGGTGCTGTTCACCGGGGCGCCGCTGATTCTCGTGGGCAGTCACTTCGGCCTCGGTGGCGAGCGGTCGCCGCAAAGCTATGCGGTCTTCGCCCTCGCCGGTCTCATCACCTGGCAAATGTTCTGGGATGCCGTCGTCTCGCCCCAGTGGGTGGCTCGGCGCATGCGCAAGATGCTGACCGAGGTCGCCTTTCCGCTCGAGGCGGTCCTGGTCGCCGGGTGCTGCTACGTCCTGTTCCATGCGGCACTCTACCTGGTGCTCGTCGCGGCGGCCCTCGCGGTGTTCCAGGTCGCGCCGCCCCTGACGCTGCCGCTCGGACTGCTCGCCGTGCCGGCGCTCGTGTTCGCCGGCGTGGCGGTCGGGATGTTCTTCGTGCCTTTGACGTTCGTCTACCTGGACTTCCGCTACGGCCTCCCGTTTCTTTCGACCGTGCTCCTCTGGACCGCGCCCATCTTCTATGTCTCGCCCGAGCGAGGACTGCTGCACGAGCTGAACAAGTGGAACCCGCTGACCTATCTGATCGACACCCCCCGGCACTGGCTGATCGCTGGTCCGTCCGGGCACGAGGTGATGTTCGTGGTGTGCGTCGGGGGATTCGCCGTCCTCTTCGCGGCCGGCTTGCGCTTCTACCGGCGGGCCATGCCCCTGGCCATCGAGCGACTGCCGCAGCGGTAGAGGCATGACGACCACGCACCCCGTGCAGGCTGACTCCGCCACCGCAGCGAGCCCCGTCGTGCTCCGCCTCGACCACGTGTCGAAGGTCTTCTGCGAGAGCTTCGAGCTCGCCCGGACCTACGCCATCCGCGACATCTTCGGTGGCAGGCCTGGCGGCGCCGGTCAGCTCAGACCGGGCGAATGGTTGGCCGTGCGAGACGTGTCGTTCGCGGTCCGCAGAGGGGAGCGGCTCCTTGTGCTTGGGACCCGCGGGTCGGGCAAGACGGCCATCGCCAAACTGATTAGTGGGGTGCTCAAGCCAGATCGGGGACGGGTCGAGCTGGCCGGACGAGCGGCGCTCGTCGGGAGCAGCAAGCTCGGCATGAACCCGTTCATGACGGCCCGGGAGTACCTGCAACTGGCTCTGGCGCTCCGCGGCGCGACGCCGGCACAGGCCGACGACCTGTGCCGCGACGTGCTCGAGTTGTCGGGTCTGTCGGAATCGCGCGACGTCCGTGTGATCGACTTGTCCGGCCAGGCGCTCAAGTACCTCTCGCTCGCGGCGTCGCTGGTCGTACCCCGCGACATCTCTGTGTTCGACGGACTGGGATCGGGTGGCGACGACCCGGTCGGCCAGCGGCTCGATGCGAGAATCGAGAAGATCCTGACGCAAGGCACAGCGGTCGTCCTGACCTCGAGCGCCAGGCGCACCCCGGCCTCCATCCAGCGTGCCGTGATCCTGCACGACGGCGAGATCCTGTACGAGGGTCTCCCCGACGCCGCGCTGTTGATCTACGAGAAGTTCCTGCGCATTCTCCGGAAGGCGGATTGGGCGACGGCCTGGAGTGGGCGGCGAAGGTCAACCGCGCAGGCGGGACCGAATCCATCCGACCGCCCCGACGGCGTGACGCGGGTCGAGTTGGTGCGGCGCCTCGCTCGGCGCATGGACGATGCGCTGTACGTCCCGATGATGGAGGACGAGCTGACGCGCACCTGGGGCGACGGGCGGCCGGTCATCGTCGGACCGTATTTTTCGGACCTGGGATTCGAGCTGCTCTACTGGATTCCGTTCCTCGCCTGGATGCGAGAGAGGTTCGGCGGCGCGGGCCAGACGGTCGTGGCGGTGTCGCGAGGACGTATCGGCGACTGGTATGCGGGTGTGGCCTCGCAGTACGTCGACGTCTTCGATCTCGTGACGACCAAGCAGTTTCGCGAGCGGTATAAACAGCGCGCCGTCGAGCTGGGCAGTTTCAAGCAGGGCGTCGAATCGGGGTTCGAGCAAGAGCTCGTGGACGCCGTGGCCCAGCGGCTCGGCTTGCGCGACCCGGGCGTGGTGCATCCGTCTCTGCTCGTCCACCTGTGCGCCAGGGTCTCGCGTGGACGCCTGCCCCTCGCGGTCGTCGGCGAGCGCGCGCGGTACCGGATCTTGACGCGGCCAAGCGGACGGCCGCCGCTCCCGGGTCTTCCGAGCGACTACATTGCCGCGAGCTTCTGGTTCAGCACAGGGTTCCGCGACACGCCGGCGCACCGGGCGGTCGTCGCCACGCTGCTCCGCGAGGCGAGTCGGCGAGCGCCGGTGGTGCTGCTCGACACGAAGGAGATCGCCGCCGAGGAACGCACCGCGTGTGATGGCGGGACCGGCATCACGGTCTTCGACACCTACCCCTACGGCGAAGAACGCATTCCGACCCAGGCGCGAGTGATCGCCGGCGCTCGCGCGTACCTGGGGACGTTTGGTGGCCGGTCGTGGATGGCGCCGTTTCTCGGGGTCGCGGCGCTCTCGATCTACGGCGAGGCGGCAGGTCACCTGCGTCTGCACACCGCGGTGGCCGAGCAGGCCTTCGCCCACCTGGCGGGCGCGGTCGACGTCGTGTGCCGGTCGGACGGGATCGACCCCGGGACGGCCGCTGCGTTGCTGGATCGGCTCTTGACGTCGGGGCGCCCCGCGTCGGTTCGCGATCCGGCATGAGGGAACACATGGTTCTGGCGTTCAGAAATTCTCGATGAAGATTTTCTTTTCCATGCGCCATCCGGGCGCATTGCGCAGCTTCGCTTCCACCATTCGTGCGCTCGAGGCGCGCGGCCACAGCGTCCATCTCGCGTTCGTCGTGCAGGACACGTGGGGCGACGGCCGGCTGTTGTGGGAGCTCACTGACGATCATCCGGGCATCACCTACAGCGAGCTGACCAAGAAGACGCCGCGGCGCTTCTGGCTCGGCCTCGCACGCGCGGTGCGGTTCTGGGTCGACTACCTGCGCTATCTGGGACCGGAGTACAAGGACGCCTTCACGCTGCGCGAACGCGCGCAGTTGCGCCTTCCGCGCGCGGTGGGCTGGTTCTGCCGCCTGCCGCTCGTCAACACGCGCGCCGGGCGCCGCGCCCTGGCGGGATTCCTGCTGCTCGTCGAGCGCGCGATCCCCACGGACCGGTGGGTGAACGACCTCATCGTGTCGCAGAATCCGGACATCGTGCTCGTGACGCCGCGCGTCGATCTCGATTCGGACCAGACCGACTATGTGAAGAGCGCGAAGGCGATGGGCATTCCGACGGGCCTCTGCGTCCATAGCTGGGACAACCTGACGAACAAGGGGCTGATGCGGGTCGTGCCGGACCGCGTGTTCGTCTGGAACGAGGCGCAGAAGAAAGAAGCGATCGCGATGCACGGCTGCCGGCCCCAAGGCGTCGTCGTGACGGGCGCGCCGGTGTTCGACCAGTGGTTCGAGCGACGGCCGAGCACGACCCGCGAAGAGTTCTGCGCGAAGACGGGCCTCCCAGCCGACCGGCCGTTCTTCTTGTACCTCTGCTCGTCGGCGTTCATCGCGCCCGACGAGTCGGACTTCGTGACGGCGTGGCTCCGAGCACTCCAATCCGCGCCCGACCCGCGTGTGCGCGAGGCGGCGGTGCTCATCCGGCCGCACCCCGAGAACCTGCAGCCGTGGCAGCGGTTCGAGTTCGACGAGTTTCCGAACGTCGTGTTGTGGCCGCAAGGCGGCGCGAACCTGGTCGACGCGGCGTCGAACAACGACTTCTTCGATTCCATCTACCACAGCGTGGCGGCGGTCGGGATCGACACGACCGCGCAGATCGAGGCGGGCATCGTCGGGCGTCCGGTCTATGCGATCAAGTCCGATGAGCACGAGGGCACGCAGGAAGGCACGCTGCACTTCCACGACCTGCTGCACGAGGGCGGAGGCCTCCTGCACTCCGCGGCGGACTTCGACGAGCACGTCACGCAGCTTGCGCGCGCGCTCGACCGCACCGAGGAGGACCAGCGAACGCTCCGCGCGTTCGTGCAGGCGTTCGTGCGGCCCTACGGACTCGATCGGGCGGCGACGCCGCTCATGGTGGAGGGGATCGAGGCGCTCGGGCGGCTGCCGAAGCAGACGCCGCGGCGCCTGTCGGTCGGGCTCTTCCTGCTGCGCTTCGCGCTCTATCCCGTGGCGATCTCAATGAAGATCGGCCGTCTCTTCACCCGCGCGAGGCAGACGCGCTCGCTCCGGCTCCTGACGCCCACCGGCAGGCTGCTCAAGCCGCTCCTCAACGTCGTCGATCTGTTGGTGCGCTGGAGGCCGGCGAAGGGCTTCATCAGGCGGTACGTCGTGCCGCGGGTGATGCCCCGGACCTATGCCTCGGACCCCTCGACCGAGGAGACGATCGCGGTCCCCCGGATGCTGCAAAAGCTGGCCGAGAGCAAGCGGCCCGTCATCGTGGGCCCGTGGC
>CAYHSN010000217.1:0-6073 GCA_964359235.1 uncultured Vicinamibacterales bacterium
ACTCGCGCCGAGATATCGCCACGATCCATCCCCCTCAGCGATGGCAGTCCGTGCAGTCCGTTTTCACGTTTTGCTCCGCATGGCAGCCCACACAGGTATCCATGGTGATGCGCACCAGAGGACGCGGCGGCGGGGCCGTGGTGTCGGCGATGGCTCCGTGGCACGTCTCGCACTTCAGGCCGGCGACGGCCACGTGCCGGCGGTGCGAGTAGTACGCGTGGTCCGGAAGCCGGAAGAGTTTTCGAAAACTGGGTTGAGGGTCGCGCTCGGCCAGCTCCAGGAGCTTCTTTTCCTCGGGGGAATCCGTCACGCCGCCCTCATGGCAACCGAGGCACGTCGTGAGCGCGGGGAGTCCTGAGTGTTCTCTTGTGGCGTAGTACTCATGGCAGGCCAAGCACTCCATTCCGACGTCCTTCACGTGCTTCTGGTGGTTGAACTGGATTGGCTGGGTGACGTTCCCGGCCGGGCGGAATGCGGTGCGCCCAGCCGCGAACCCCGCGCCGGCCATGATCAACGTGAAGGCGCCGATGACCAGACGCCTGGTTGGAGTGAGCCTCTCGGCAGCGGTCACGCTCGGACTCCTGGTGCGCGATCAGTGCGTCGCCATCTCACTGCGACGCAGGCGGTAGCTCAGTCAGACGTTGCGTTTCGGCCTCCAGCGCTCGCTGCAGCTCGCGCACCCAGAGAGCCTGAAACGTGTGCAGGCGAAAACCAACGACCTCGGAGACCTTCGTGAAGAATGCGTACCCGATCGAAGGCTCGGCCTCGAACAATTCCAGCAGGACTCGTCGCGTGAAACCGGCCACCTCGCTCGGCTCGGTCGCTCGCGCCGACAACGTGAACCGGTGTGGTTTCACCAGCGCGGACCAGCCCAGAGCCTGACCCGCGCCGACCGACTCGACCGTCACGTCCTTCACGGCGCCGCGGAGGCGCATCGGAAAGCAGAGATCCACTTTGCCGTTGATCAAGACGTAGAAGTCGGTGGCGTCGTCGCCGAGTCGAAACAGGTACTCGCCCGCCTGCAGCGTCCGGGACTTGCCAGTCGCCAGCAGTCGCCGAAAACCCTCCTCACTCAGACCTTCGAACAGCTCTCCCTGCCTCAGCAGTGCGTCCATGCGCACACCTCACGGGTTAGAGCACGGCAGCGTTCCAGGACGCTTCACACGGGGGACACGCGCCCGTCACTGCCGGCCGCGGTCGTCAGTGCACGGTCAGGGACGGTCGCGCGTACAGGCTGTCGACCGACGGAAAGTGGACGAACTCGTTGACCACGGCCCGCTCGGCCTTGACGTGATTCTGGAGCAAGGCGAGCAGCGCCTCGTCGAACCCGAGGGTCGCCAACGGGAGCTGGTCGGACTGCGCCTTCGCGAAGAAGGCGGGGATCGATGCTGCCATGGACTCGGCGGTCAGTACGCCTGTCGAGGGGCGCTTCGCCTCCATGGCGGTCTCTCGTGTGGGACTCAGGAGTCCCAGGGTGAGCGCCAGCACCGAGATTCCGACCGCGACAATCAGGACGAAGCCGAGAAATGTCGTTCCATCCATGGCTGGTCCTCCCGTTGTTCGTGCTCAGGAGCAACGCCCGTACCAGGCGGGAGACATCCTGCGGCGGCCGAGTTCATGGGCCCGGAGCGGGGCTGGTGCGGGTGAGGGTATTGAAGGGCCTGTCGGATCTGACAGGTCGGCTTCGCCGCGCCCTGTCAGTTCTGTCAGGGTCAAGGTCTGTCAGGGTCCGGGCTTCTGCGGGGGCGCATCAGCCCGGCGACCCGAGGCTCGCGAGATTCGGTTGTACTTTTGGAGGAGCCTGTAGAAGGTCCTCTCGCTCGTTCCCAGGAGGCGCGCTGCCTGCGCGCGGTTTCCCCCCGCCTTCTCGAGCACCGAGAAGATGTGCCGGCGCTGGACCTCGCGTAGCGTTGGGGTCTCTTCTGTCTGCGCGCGCCCGGACGCTGCCAGGTTGCCCCGGACGGACGCAGGAAGATCGTCCGGCTCGACCAGGTCCCCGTCGCAGAGCGCAACGGCCTGCTCGAGCGCGTGAATGAGTTCCCTCACGTTCCCCGGCCAGTGGTGCTGCACGAGGGCGGCCATGGCCGCGTCACCGACGCGTTTCGAGAGGGAGAATCGGACGTTGAACTGCGCCGTGAAGTAGTCCACCAGAGAGCGGATGTCGTCTGGACGCTCGCGAAGAGGCGGGATCTCCACGGTGAACGCCGTCAGGCGGTAGAACAGGTCCTCGCGAAAATGACCCCGCGAGATGGCCTGCGCGAGGTTTCGGTTGGTCGCCGCAACGATGCGGACGTCGACGGCGATCTCCTCGGTACCCCCGAGCCGCCGAAAACGACCGGTCTCGAGAACTCGGAGCAGCTTGGCCTGGATGTCCGGACTGGCATCGCCGACCTCGTCAAGGAAGATCGTGCCAGCGTGTGCCACCTCGAACAGCCCGTGCTTCAGCCGCGTCGCCCCCGTGAACGCGCCCTTCTCGTGGCCGAAGATCTCACTCTGGAGCAACTCCTCGTGAAGCGCCGCGCAGTCCACCACGACGAAGGGTGCCTCGCTCCGCGGGCTCTGCGCGTGCAGGAGCTTCGCCACGACCTCCTTGCCCACGCCCGTCTCGCCAAGGACGAGCGTCGTGGCATCGGTCCGGGCGATGCGTGCGACATTCTCCATGAGCTTCAAGAACGCGGTGCTCGTCCCCACGATCCCGGTCGTCACATTGGGCGCCGAATAGCCGTCTTCGAGCACGCGCTGGCGCCTGACCAGGCGGGTGTGCTCGCAGGTCTTCTGGATGGCCATTTCGAGCTTCGCGGTCAGGCATGGCTTCTCCAGGTAGTCGTAGGCTCCCAGACGAATCGCCCGGATGGCCGTGTCGATCGTCCCGTGGCCGGTGAGCACGACGACGCCCGCCGAGGGAGTCCGCTCGCGCAGTTGCTTGAGCACCTCGATGCCATCCATGTCGGGGAGGCGAAGGTCGAGCAGGATCACGTCCGCGCCGATCTGCACGGCCTGATCCAGGGCTTCGCGGCCGGAGGCCAGGGCGACAACACCGTATCCTCGTCGAGTCAACTCCGACGCCATCACCCGGCGGAAGGCGTCGTCATCGTCGACGAGCAGCACGCGCGTGTTCTTCGCAGCCTTGCTCATGCCACGTCGCGATCGGATCGGGGAAAGACGACCTCGATGCACGAGCCGCGCCCGACGACGCTCTCGACGAGACGTACGTCGCCATTGAACCGCCGCATGAAGGTGCGGGAGAGGAAGAGCCCTAGACCCGTTCCCCGCGGCTTCTTGGTCCTGAACGGCTCGAAGAGGTGTTTCTGAACCTCGGGCGGAATGCCGCACCCGGTGTCTCGAATCTGCAGCCGGATGTCGGAATCGACGATGAAGCGCGCGACGACCTTCCCCCCCGGCTCGGTGAAGGACTCGATGGCGTTGACGAGCAGGTTCAGCATGACGTGTTGCACGACCTCGGTGTTGGCGGTGACAAGGGGTACCGGCTCGTCACCCTGGAGCTCGAGGTCGATGCCCGCCTCGCGCGCCGTCGGGCGCGCGAGCGACATGATGCCCTGCACGACCTGCTGGAGATCGATCGGTTCGATGGCCGGAGGGATGCCCCGCGCGAACCGAAGGAACTGTTCCGTGATCGTGCGGCAGCGCAGCACCTGATCCCGGATGATGCCCGCGCTCTCCCGAATCGCCGCCAGCGTGTCCGGCCCGACGCTACCTGGCCCGTGTTCGTCGAGCTGGTCCAGAATGGCCTCTGAACAAGTGAGCGTGGTCGCGAGCGGGGTGTTGACCTCGTGAGACAGCCCCGAGGCGAGCACCCCGAGCGACGACAGACGCTCGATCTCGGCGAGGTGCTCCTCTTCTCTGACGCGCTCGGTGATGTCTCGCCAGACCTCGACGACCTGCGTCACCGAACCGTCTTCGGTCAGGACCGGCGAGGCGTAGACCTCGTGCACGCGCTGGTCGTCGCCCGACCCCGGAAGCTGATAGACGGCTCGCTGGAGCTTCCCCGTAGACAGGCAGCGGGCCGTTGGACACGACTCATCTTCCCGGCACGGAAGCGCGTGGCCGATCGCATCGCGGCACTTCAGGCCCCGGAGCGCCTCGGGGTACGCGCACAGCCGCCGGGAGATGGAGCGGTTCGCCGCCACCACACGAAAGTCGCGGTCCAGCACGATCAGCCCGTCGTCCAGACTGTTCAGGACGCCAGACATCTGCTGCTCCCGGGCTTTGACCTCGCCGATCAGCGACGCGGTGGCGTCAGCCATGTTGTTGAAGTCCTTCGCCAGCGAGGTGATGACGTCGTCACCGACCACCTCGGCGCGCTCACCGATGGCGCCGCCAGCGATGGATCGGGCCGTACGGCCCAGCCGGGTCAGACGGCGAAGGATCAGGCGACGAACGAGCAGACCGACTCCGCCGAGGAGCACGAAGGTCAGCGCGGCCGTCGCGATCCCCATCCAGCGCACGTCGGCCCTGAGCTGGTTCTGCATCGGGGCGAGCGAGACGTCGAGGATGAGGATGCCGTTGAGCTTCTGGACGGCGCCGTGGCAGCCATGGCACTCGCGTCGGTTCTCGATGGGAAGCACGCTGCGGAGCACGTCGATGCCCTGCTCCTCGAGAAGCACCCAGCGCGGCCGCGCTTCGGGGGTCACCGAGTGGCACACGAGGCAGGTCGCCGAGTCACGTGAGAGGCGTATCCCCACCTCGGTCTCGCGGCTCGACAGGCGAATGACGCCGTCGTGGTCCAGGACCATCGCGCGCCGCACCTCCGGCTGCTGCGCGACCTCCCGGAGGACCTCCGTCATCAGCCGGCTGTCCCTCCTGATCATCTGGTGGCGGAGTGCCGCCTCGAGGATCCGGTTCTCGAACTCAGCCGCCGCGCGCCGGGCCGCGATCGTGTGCCCGTACTCATATCGGGACAGCATGTAGAGGCCGGTCCCGAGCGGGATCATCACGAGTACCGTGATGCCGACGGCGAATCGCGCCGTGAGGCGCTCGACCGTTGGGAGCCGCAGTCGTCTCATGGTCGCTCCAGGCGCCTGACTGCGAGATCCGACGCGCGCGACGACCCGGGATGGGCGGGCGGAACAACGACGCTCTGGAACGAGTAGGATCCAGACGAGGCGCTCATGATACCTTGCGACGACCGTTCCGCCAAACGCCGGATGAGACCTCCTTCCTCGCTACTCGTTCCTCGTCACTCGTCCCTTCTCGTGTCACTCACCACCATCGCCTCCGGCCGGACGATGGCGTCGAACTCCGCCGCCGTCAGGTAGCCGAGCGCCACGGCGGCGTCCTTCAGCGTGAGCTGCTCCCGATGAGCCTTCAGCGCGATCTCGGCCGCGCGGTCGTAGCCGAGGCGCGGCACGAGCGCCGTGACCAGCATGAGCGAGCGCGCCACGTGCTCCGCGATGCGCGCGACGTTCGGCTCGATCCCGCGCGCGCAGAACCGCTCGAACGAGTCGCACGCATCGGCCAGCAGGCGCACCGACTGCAGCACGGTGTGGATGATGAGCGGCTTGCACACGTTGAGCTGGAAGTTGCCTGACGCCCCGCCCAGGCCCACCGCGACGTCGTTCGCCATCACCTGCGCACACACCATCAAGAGCGCTTCGCACTGGGTGGGGTTCACCTTGCCCGGCATGATGGAGCTGCCCGGCTCGTTCTCGGGGATCGTGATCTCGCCGAGTCCCGCGCGCGGGCCCGACGCGAGCCAGCGCACGTCGTTCGCGATCTTCATGAGCGCGACCGCGAGTCCGCGCAGCGCGGCGTGCGCGGCGACCATCGCGTCGTGCGCCGAGAGCGCGTCGAACCGGTTGGGCGCCGGCACGAACGGATGCCCCGTGAGCGCGCCGAGCTCCCGCGCGACGCGCGCGCCGAACTCGGGCGGCGCGTTGAGGCCCGTGCCCACGGCCGTGCCGCCGATCGCCAGCTCCAGCAGGTGCGGCCGCGCGGACTCGATGCGCGCCAGCGCGTGATCGAGCTGGCTCACCCAGCCGGAGATCTCCTGGCCCATGGTGAGCGGCACCGCGTCCTGCAGGTGCGTGCGGCCGATCGTGACAACGTCGCTCGT
>CAYHSN010000218.1:0-6068 GCA_964359235.1 uncultured Vicinamibacterales bacterium
GTCCCGACGATCAGCGCGGCGAGCACCGCGACGCCCGCCGCCGCCGCGCGCCGCGGCAGCGCGACGGGCAGAAGCTCGGCGAGGTCGAGCGCGGCGACCGTTCCCGCCGCGCGGTGCGCGTGGAGCTCGAGCGGGGATGCGAACGCGCTGCGCTCCCGCGCGTGAAGGCCGGCGAACCAGTGCGCCGACACCAGCTCGTCACGCAGGCTGGCCCTGCGATCCAGGACCGCGGCCGCCCGCGCGAGCGACCGGCGCCGCGCGAGCACCCACGCCCGCCACGCCGCGAGCGCGGGGATGCCGAGCGCCGCGACCCACAGCGGGATCGCCGGCGAGATCGGCAACACGTGCGCGATGATCTGGATGAGAAGCGCGAGATGCAGGATGAGCGCCGATCCGACGACGAGGTCGCGGACGTAGCGCGCGGCGCGCAGGCGGCGGTCGGCCTCCGCCACGGTCCTGACGATCAGCTCACGGTCGGATCCCGACGCCCCGGGGCTGCCCATGAAATCGTGACACGATACCGCATCCGGGCGATGCGCGGAAGAGCCGGGCGCGACGCGCGTTGCGGCGTCCCCATCGAAGGGCTATGCTCACCTGACCCGCTCATGACGGCCGCCCCCGACGCGTCCGCCTCGCCGTCCCAGGCCTTCTGGCCCGCGCAGGCGACGCGCACGCGCGTCGTCTTCGTCGACGTGGCGCGCGCAGGGGCCGTGCTCTTCATGATCATGGGGCACTCGCTCAACGTGTTCCTCGATCCCGCCTATCAGCCGAGCGTGGCCTATCAGATCCTGCTGTTCCTGCGCGGCCTGACGTCGTGCACCTTCCTGTTTCTCTCTGGCTTCGCGTTCACGGTCGCGTCGAGCCACTACTGGGGCGCCCAGTTGCGCCCGTCGTGGCGCGTGTTCTCGCGGCTCCGCCGGTTCGCGTTCTTCGTCGCGCTCGGCTACGCGATGCGCTTCCCGGTGGATCGCCTGGAGCACATCGAGTTCCTGAGCGATCGGTCGTGGCAGACGTTCCTGACCGTGGACATCCTGCAGTGCATCGGCGTGACGCTCGTCGCGCTGCAAGCGCTGATCGTCATCACGCGCACGCGGCGCCGATTCTCGATCGCGGCGGTCGCGCTCGCCGCGGCGATCGTCGTCCTGACGCCGACGGCGTGGCGCATCGAGTGGCGCGCGTACCTGCCGCTGGCGATCGCCGCGTACCTCTCACCCGCCACCGGATCGCTCTTCCCGCTGCTGCCGTGGTCCGCATTCATGCTGCTCGGCGCCGCGTTGGGAGACGTGTTCGTCACGGCGTGGCCCGGCGAGCCCCGGGCGTTCTCGCGGCGCGTGCTCCTGCCCGGCGGTTTCGTGCTGGCCGCCTGCGGCGTCGTGTTCCGATTCGCGCCGTTCAGCCCGTTCGGCCAAACCGACTTCTGGTACACGAGCCCGAACCTGTTCCTGATCCGCGCGGGGCTCGTCCTGATCGTCCTCGACCCGGTCTCAGTCCTCACGCGATGGGCGCACCACCTGCCCCGCGTCGTCGCGGCGCTGGCGCAGGAGTCGCTGCTCGTCTACTTCATCCACATCATGGTGCTGTACGGATCCGCGTGGACGCCGGGCCTGCAACACCTGCTGCCGGTGCCGTTCGGGCTTGGGCTCACCGCCCTGTCGGCGGCGGTCATGCTGCCGTCGATGGGCGGGCTTGCGTGGGGATGGAACTGGACGAAGCGCCGCCACCGGTGGGTGGCGGTGACGTGTCGCCTGACGGTGTACGCGGCGTTCGTGTATTCGATTCTGTGAGAGCCCCGCCGAACAGGCGGACTCGACAGGTCCGCCTAAAGAGCCTGAGAAGAAATCCGTAGCGCAGGCCTTTCAGGCCTGCTTTGGCGGGCAGCCCGGAAGGGCTGCGCTACACGACGGCGATTTCTTCTCAGGCTCTCAGCTCAGCACGCCGCAAGAGAAACCTGCGCAGAATCGTCTCGCGCGAGTCACCTCGAGGGTTTCCTGTCCGTGGGCACGTGAGGAGACGGCCCCGCCTGTCCGAAGCTCAACGCGCACGGAGCCAGCTTCCGGGGCTCCCTGCGCAGAGGCCCTGGGGCGCAAGTTAACATAACATACATTATCAGACCCAATAAGAAACCCCCGCAGAACAGGCCCGTGCACGCATTGTGCGCGCGGCGCCTGTGCTATCTTGGGCCTACCGTGCTCAGAATCCTCGACCGCTACGTCATTCGCGAGGTGACGCCACCGTTCCTTCTCGCCCTCCTGGTGTTTACATTCCTCCTCGTCGTTCAGCCGGTCATGGAACAAGCCGAGGCCTTGCTCGCCAGGGGCATTCCGATCCTCACGGTCTCCCACATCGTCCTCACGCTGGTTCCGCAGGCGCTCGGTATCGCCATCCCCGTCGCGCTGCTCGTCGGTCTGCTGATCGGATTTGGTCGCCTGTCGGGTGACCGCGAAATGGTGGCGATGCTTGCCGGGGGCGTGAGCCTGTATCGCCTGCTGCGCCCTGTCGCCGTCCTGGCCGGCGTCGCTTCGGCCGCGAACGCCTACGTCATGATCGTGGCGATCCCGGACGCCAACCAGACATTTCGGGAGATCACTTTCAATGTCATCGCGGCGCGCGCACAGGACGACGTCAAGCCCCGGGTGTTCTTTGAGGACTTCCCGGGCAAGGTCCTCTATGCGCGCGACGTGCCGGAGTCAGGCGACGGCTGGACCGGCGTCTTCGTGGCCGACACGACCAAACAAGGCTGGCCCAGTGCGTTCGTCGCCGAGCGCGGCCGCCTGGCGCTCGATCGGGCGAAACGGACGGTCGATCTGGTCCTCGAGCGAGGCGCCCGCCACACTCAGGAAGAGGTCCTCGAGTTCGGCTCCCAGCTGATTGGCCTCGACCCGGAGACCGTGTTCCCGCGGACGGGCCCCCAGCGCGGCATCAACGAGATGCCGATCGCGGACCTTCGCGCTCAGGTCCGGCTCAAGGAGAGTCAGGACGTGCCCGTCCACAACGAGGTCATGGCCATCCAGCAGAAGTTCTCGATTCCGGTGGCCTGCCTCGTCTTCGGCGTCATCGGTCTCGCGCTCGGCGTCTCCTCACGCAAGGACGGCAAGCTGGCGGGCTTCGTCCTGGGCCTCGGTGTGGTGTTTCTGTACTGGGCGGTCATGTACATCGCCGAGGCCCTGACCAAGGGGCAGATGTTCCCCGCCGTCTGGTCCAGATGGATGGCCAACCTCGTGCTCGGGCCGCTGGGGGTTGCCGCGCTGGTCTGGCGCGCGCGCTGGGCCGACGGCCGCTGGCCCATCCGCCTGCCGGCCGCGTTGACGCGGCGGCGGAGTGGCGCCGCAACGACGCCTTCTGCCCCGTCGCTCCGGAGCAACGCGTCCCGCGTCGTGCTCGTCCTGCGCGTGCCGCGCGTCGGGCTGCCGCTGCCGAACATCCTCGATCGGTACGTCGCGGTCCTGCACGTGCGCGTGATGGCCGTCAGTTTCGCAGGTCTGCTCGGCATCTTCTACATCGCGACGTTCATCGACCTGTCGGACAAGCTCTTCAAGGGCCAGGCTTCGACGTGGCTGCTGTTGCAGTACTTCTGGTACGCGACGCCGCAGTTCTGCTACTACGTCCTGCCCTTGTCGATCCTCATCTCCACGCTCGTCACGATCGGCCTGCTGACCAAGCGAAGCGAGCTCACGGTCATGAAGGCGTGCGGCATCAGCCTGTATCGCGCCGCCGCGCCGCTGCTGACGGTCGGCTTCGTCACGAGCGCGCTCCTCTTCGGCCTGCAGGAGACCGTCCTCGGGGCCGCGAACCAGCGCGCGGACGCCCTCGTCCGGACCATCCGCGGCCGCCCGCCGCGAACCTTCAATCCGGCCAACCCGAACTGGCTGGTTGGGAAAGACGGCGCCATCTACCACTACACGTTCTTCGACCCGGACCAGCACCGGCTGCTGCTGCTCTCGATCTACCGGTTCGACCAGGCGGGCCGACACCTCGTGCAGGAAGTCTCAGTCCCGCGAGCCGACTATCAGGGCGGCGTCTGGGTCGCGCAGGAAGGCTGGTCGCGCCGCTATCGGGGCCCCGGGTCGAAGCTGAACGCCGAAACCGAGCGCTTCGTCAATCGACGGCTCGACCTCGAGCCCCCCGACTACTTCGAAACACAGCGCACGAGCGCCGAGATGATGACGTTCTCGCAGCTCCGGCGCCACGTCCAGGAGCTCGGATCGAGCGGCTTCAACGTCACGCGCTATCGCGTGGACCTGCAGCGCAAGGTCGCCTTTCCGTTCGTGACCGTGATCATGACGCTGTTGGCCGTTCCGTTCGCGGTGACCACGGGCCGGCGCGGCGCGCTGTACGGCGTGGGCCTCGGGATCGTGCTCGCGCTGATCTACTGGCTGCTGATGATTCTGTTCGCCGCCATCGGCTCGGCCGGCCTGCTCGCGCCCGCGCTCGCCGCGTGGGCGCCGAACCTGCTCTTCGGCGCGGGCGCGATCTACCTCATCCTGACCGCCCGCACGTAGACGCCGGACTCCCCCGCCATCAGCGATCCGTCACCGGTCGCTGATCTTCGGCGCGATCTCCTTGACCGCCGCGATCAGATCGCTCGCGACCAGACCGTGACGAAACGCGTCCCGCAGCGCCCGCTCGGCGACCTGCCGCGCCAGTTGCGCGGGCTTGGTGCGAGGCGTGCCCGTGGCGGCCACGAACGTGCCCCGGCCTCGTCGCACGTAGACCAGGCCGTGCTGCTCGAGCACGCGATAGGCGTGCTGGACGGTATTGGGGTTCAGCCGCAGATCGGTCGCAAGCTGGCGAACCGGCGGCAGTGCCTCGTCCGCCTTCAACAGGCCCGTGGCGATGCCGCGCTGAACCTCGTCCATGATCTGTCGGTAGATCGGGCGCGTGTCGGCGGGATTCACTTCGATCAGCACAGGGCCCTCCGCAGCACAAAGATCACGAGTGCGCTAGAATACCAGGACTCTAGTGCACGAGACCACTAGTTCACTAGTATACTAGTAGACTAGCTCGCTGCTCTCCCCGCCCGGCCCGCTCAGCGCCCACCGAGCCTCACGTCGTCCAGCCAGATGATCCCGGCGGTCGCCGGAAGGGTGTGATTCGTGTCGACCACGAACAGGATGGCTGTCACGGCGGCGCGATCGGCCCGGCGCCGCCCGGTCCGGCCGATTGGCCTCATGTCATCGAAAAAGACGACGAGGTCCCGAGGCGTCTCGTCGAGGTAGACCGACCGCTGCCAGCGCTGCCCGTCGGGTCCGCCCGGCTGCCGGATTTGCACCTCGAGACGCATCGGGCGGCTCGAGCGCGCGCGGAACATCAGTCGGTCGAAGCGCGCGACCGTGCCGACGTCCTCTTCGCGCTCGAACCGGTACGACAGCGCGGCGTACTGCCCCTCCACGGGCGCACCCCGCAGCGCGTACCGAAACGCGAGCTCCCGTCCATCAACCGTCGGTGTGCTGCTCACGGCGGCGCGTGATTCGGAGTCCTTCTCGACGACCCATCCACCACCATCGCCATCAGCGTAGAGACTCGTCGTCCGCACGGCCTGCAACCGCGGAGGCGGCGTCTCTCCCTCCCCGCTTCGGGGTCCGACATAGATCGGATTGCTGACGATCCACGGAATCGGCGGCGTGCCCGGCGCGCCCGCCAGGCGAACCTCGATGCGGAACACTCCTGTCGCCACCTCGGTCTCGAATCGCAGCTCATCGGACGTGGACGTCCGGGCCACTTGCCCGTCCTGAAACAACACCAGTTCCCCTCCGGGCGGCAACACGGTCCGGGCTCGCAACCTCACGGGCCCTGTGGGCATGACCGTCTGCCCCATCCGCGCCACTCTGTCTCCGCTTGTCGCGGTGAACTCGAACCGTACGGGCGTGGCGAGCGCATCGATTCCGCTGAAGACCCGGCCACCTCGCAGCGCCTCCCACACGGCGCGCGCGTCGGCCGCCCCGTCGGCCGAGCTGACGCGCGGCGCGGTCCGCCGTTCGCCCAGGGGACGATCGAGCTCGGCCCTCACGGCAAACGTCCTGAATGACGCCACGTACGACGGGACGCGCAGCGGGCTCAGTGTTCGCTCC
>CAYHSN010000219.1:0-5982 GCA_964359235.1 uncultured Vicinamibacterales bacterium
CCGCGTAACCAGCGAACCAGACCGTGCCTACGGTCGTCTACTGCAGCATGTCAAAGGACAACTCCCCGAGATCGACCCGGCGCTGGCGGCTCGCCCTCGCTGCCTCGGCCATCGCGGTCCTTCTGCTGGCCGCCCTCTACGCGCCCACGGCCGCATTCCACCTGCTGCCGGCCCGCTTCACCGGTGAGGCCGACCGGTTGGCGGGCGTGCTTTCAATCTCGCCCGGACAGACGGTCGCCGAGATCGGCGCGGGCGCCGGGGCGATGACGGCGGAGATGGCTCGGCGGGTCGGGCCCGAAGGACGCGTCTACTCGACGGAGCTGAGCGCCGAGCGCCGCGACGAGATCCGCGCGCGTGTCGAGCGCGAGAGCCTCCGCAACGTCGTGATCGTCGAGGCCGGCGCCGCCGAGACGAACCTGCCGGACGCCTGCTGCGACGCGATCTTCATGCGGAACGTCTACCACCACATTACGGACACACGCCCGTTCACCGCCGGCGTGCGGCGCGCTGTGCGCGACGGAGGACGGCTGGCGATCGTCGACTTCGCTCCCGGCGCGTTCTGGCATCTCCCCGGCCGGCCGGCGGAGGCGACCGAGCGGCGCATCGGCCACGGCGTGTCGCGCCGGCACGTCATCGACGAGTTCACCGCCGTCGGCTTCCGCGTCGAGCAGGAAATCGAGGACTGGGGCGGGCGGATGTTCCTGGTGCTGTTCCGCGCGGCGGGCTTGCCTGACTGATGGTCTTTCGGCGGACCTTCAGGTCCGCCGATCAGCTCACCGAGTGGCGGTAGAATGCCCTTCCGAGGAGACACGCACATGAAGCCTACGAGATCGCTCGCCCGCGTCGCCGCCCTCGCCGCCTTCATCGTCTTCACGCTCTGGCAGGCCGCGCCCCACGGACAGTCCGCGCCCGCCGCGTCGCTCGACGACAAGGTGAACGCGATCTTCGCGCGGTGGGACTCGACCAGCACGCCGGGCTGCACGATCGCCGTGTCGGTGAAGGGCCAGGTCGTGCTCGGCAAGGGGTACGGCATGGCCGACCTCGAGCACGGCGCGGTCGTCACGCCCGAGACGATCTTCGAGGCCGGATCCGTGGCGAAACAGTTCACGGCGGCCGCGGTACTGCTGCTCGCGCGCGAGGGCAAACTCTCACTCGACGACCCGGCGCGCAAATACGTGCCCGAGCTGCCCGACTACGGCCAGCCCCTGACGATCCGGCACATGCTGCAGCACACCTCGGGCCTGCGCGACTGGGGCACCATGGCAGACCTCAACGGGTGGCCGCGCACGACCCGCGCGCACACGCACGCGCACGTGCTCGACATCGCGAGCCGCCAGACGGCGCTGAACTTCAAGCCGGACGCTGACTGGTCGTACTCCAACACGGGTTACAACCTGGCCGCGATCATCGTGTCCCGCGTGAGCGGCGAGTCGTTTGCCGAGTTCACGCGCAAGCGCCTCTTCGAGCCGCTCGGCATGTCGCGCACCTCCTGGCGCGACGACTACACGCGCATCGTCCGCAACCGCGCGATGGCGTATAGCTTCAGGGCCGGCGTGTTCTCCACGCTCATGCCCTTCGAGAGCGTGCACGGCAATGGCGGTCTGCTCACGACGGTCGGCGACCTGCTGAAATGGAATGAGAACCTCGATTCGCCGAAAGTCGGTGACGCGGCGTTCGTCGCTGACGAGCAGCGGTCCGGCCGGCTCGACAATGGTCGCGAGCATGGCTACGGGCTGGGGCTGTTCCTCGGCACGTACAAAGGCGTGCGGGAGGTCTACCACGGCGGGGCGACGGCCGGCTATCGCGCGTTCCTCACGCGCTTTCCCGATCAGCGCGTCTCGGTCGCCTCGCTCTGCAATGTGACGGCAGGCGCGGCCGAAAGCTACGCGCACGCGGTGGCGGATCTATTTCTGGCGGACGCGATCAGGCCCGATCCGGCGCCGCCGGCCGTCAAGCTCTCGGCGGCGGAGCTCGGCGCCTACGCGGGGTTCTACCGGAGCCGCAAGCGTGGTCTCGTAACCACGGTCATCGTTGCGCAGGACGCGCTGCGGATGACGCCGGGCGGGGCGCTGCAGCCGCAGTCAGGCTCGACGTTCCGGTCCCCCGGCGGAGCCGCCATCGAATTCAGCGTCACCGCCGGCGCGATGACGATGCGCGTGCGGGCGGCCAACGGTACCGAGGACACCTGGGAACGCGTCGAGCGGGCCAAGCCGGCGCCGGAGGAGCTCGCCGAGTACGCAGGCACGTATCAGAGCGCCGACGCCGAGGCCGCCGTGACGATCGCGGTCGAGGGAAGCGCGCTCAAGATCAAAGCCAGGCCGGACCTCGTCCAGACCCTGTCGCCCCTCTACGCCGACGCGTTCGACTCGCCGCTCGGCGTCGTGATCTTCAGGCGCGACGCGCGACGGCAGGTGACGGCTTTCAGCGTCGTGCTCGACCGCGCGTGGGACGTGCGCTTCGATCGCGTGATGCCGCAGCCGGCGCCGGCGCGGTAGCCGGCACCGGCCCGCGACAGTCCGCCTGAAGGCGGACGCTACCGAGATCTCTTCATCTGGTAAAAGCGGGTCTTCACCCTCGACGCGCTCGGGGTGCCGTGAGCCTGTCGACGGGGAGGTCCGCCGACGGCGTTTCGACTCCATACTGTACGTAGGGCGCATCTTCAGTTCTGTACGTAGGTACGTAGGGCGCATCTTCAGATGCGCCACACAGGCCGGACTTCAGTCCGGCGCTATCGGAACAGCTCGTCGAGCGCGAGCGAGAACTCCGGCAGCAGCAGGGTCGTGATCGTGCCGTGCGCCTCGCGCGTCAGCTCTGCGACGCGCGGGAACGTCCCGTCGTCCGCGCGGTGGTAGATCTTCACCGCGTCCAATTCCGGATCGACGATCCAGTACTCCCTCACACCGACACGGTCGTAGAGGCGACGCTTGGTAATCTCGTCTACCTTGCGCGTGCCCGGCGAAAGGATCTCGACGACGAGATCGGGCGCCCCGTACACCCACTCACGCAGAATTTCCGAGCGCTCGTTCGAGACGTACAGCAGATCGGGCTCGACGACGTCGAGGTTGGACAGGATCACATCGAACGGCGCGACGAAGAGGTGCCCAATCGGCCGATCCCGCAGGTACGCCTCCATGGCGGCGGTCAGCCGCACGACCAGCTCCTGGTGTCGGCGCACGGGCGAGGGGGTCACGACGTGCTCCCCGTCTATCAGCTCGTGCCGCCGTCCGTCCTGCGGGAAGTTCAGGTAGTCCTCGTACGTGAAGCGAGTCGCCGAGGATCGGGCCGGCTGCATGTCGTCTGGCCTGGCCATATGCGGCGATTGTAGCACCCGGCCAGACCGCTGCGTTCGCAGGCAAGAAGCGGGCCCACTCGAAACCTCCGCCAATGAGATGATGTCTCACGCGGCGTTGCAAAAACTGCAAGACTCTGCAGTTCGGCCACTGTCAGTTTCCGCGACCTTCATCTCGCGAACCCTTCGGTTGTCCGGTGGCACAGAGGCGGGGATGTAACGCCGGACGCGGTGTCCGGGCTCCGGTGACACGAAAGGCGCGAGCGCCCGCGACGCCCGCGCCCTGAGTATCGAGTAGCGCCCATCGCCCCCGCGTTCCTCGCGACTCGTTCCTCGTTCCTTCACTTCCCTGCGATCTTCTCCAGGTCTCCCTTGATCGCCTTCAGCTCCTTCAGGCAATCGTTGTAGCGATCGAGCGCGTCCTTGCCGGGTTTCTGATCCGCCTGCCCGATCATCCGCGCGATGCTCGAGAACTGATCGATCAGCATCGGCTGCGGATACACGCCGCCCGCCGAGACCAGACGCGCGTACAGGCCCTGCAACGGATGGTCGTACTTGACCGATGACGGCGCCTGACCCGGCCCCGGCGCCGCCGCCGGCTTCACGCCCGCCTTCTCCATCGCTTGCGAGAGGCGCTGCTGGAGGTTGCGCGCCTCGGTGATCGCGTCGCGCACCCTGAGGCTCAGATCGAGCTGCTCCTGCAGATCGACCTGCGTCACTCCATCCTTTGTGACGCGCGGATCGATCTTCACCTCGAACGTCCGCGCCGCCGTCCAGCTTCCGGATGTGAGCTTGACGGTGTACTTGCCCGGCACCACCATCGGCCCGGCGCCGCCGCCCTCGGGACCCGCATGGCGTAGATCCCACACGAAGCGATTGAGTCCGGCCTTCTTCGGCAGCCGCGACATGCCGCCGCCGCCGAACCGCGCCGGCACCTGCGGGCCGCCGCCCGCAGGCTGGCGCCCTTCGCTCGAGAACGTGCGGACGGTCTTAGCCGCGGTGTCCGCGATCTCGAGCGTGAGGTCGCCGGCCGGCGCGCTCGCGAACGAGTAATCGATGTGCGCGCCGACGGGCGGATACTCGGGCTCGTCGGGGCTCCCGCTACTTGGCGAGTAGCGCGTGCGATAGGCTTCGCGCGGCTGAAAGAGGTGGGCTGGTGAGGCAGGGCTGAAGCCCTGCGCTACGGCTGAGCCCGCTTTCTGGCCGTCGCCGTTGGGCCGGCTAGAGCCGGCCCCTACAGAACCGGGCCGAGCAAGCTCGGCCCCTACGGAAGACTCTACAGAACCAGTCCGGCTAAAGCCGGACCCTACGGAAGACAACGATGATCCATTCCCATTCCCCGCCGGCGGGGTCGGCGGCGGCGCCCTCATCCCCATCGCGATCTGCTCGAGCGGCGTGATGTTGTCCATGATCCAGAACGACCGGCCCATCGTCGAGATGACGAGGTCCTTGCGGTGCACGCGGATGTCGGTGACGGGTGTCGCCGGCAGGTTCTGCTGCAGCGTCTGCCAGTGCTTGCCGTTGTCGAACGACATGAACGCGCCAAACTCGGTGCCCGCGTAGAGCAGGCCCTCGACGTCCTTGTCCTCGCGGACGACGCGGGTGGGGAAGTCATCCGGGATGCCGTTCTTGCCGTCGGTGAGGAGCGTCCACGTCGCGCCGTAGTCGTTCGTCAGGTAGATGTAGGGCTTCAGATCGTGCTCGCGCAGGAACCGGTACACCGCGATGTAGGCCGAGCCCTTGCGGTGCGGCGAGTCCTCGATGTTCTGCACGCGGCCGCCGGGACCGAGGTCCTTCGGTGTCACGTTCTTCCACGTCTTCCCGTTGTCGCGCGAGACGTGCACCGGGCCGTCGTTGGCGCCCACCCACAGCACGCCGCGCTCGAGCCGCGACTCGATCGCCGAGTAGATGCTGCTGTAGACCTCCTCGCCCGTGACGTCGCGCGTGATGGGACTTCCCGGCACGATCTGCTTGTCGGGCTCGTGCGCCGTGAGATCCTGGCTGATGGTCTCCCACGTCACGCCCTCATCGATCGATCGGTGCAGCACGTGCGACGCCTGGTAGACGATCTTCGGATCGTGCGGCGAGAGGAACACAACCGTCTGGCGCGGGAAGCGGTACTTGATCTCGTCCGGGTCGTGCCCGTAGCGGTTCTGCGGGTAGACCCAGTAGTGCTTCTCCTGCCCGGTCAGCACGCTGTAACGCCCGACCTCGCCCTTGCACGCGCCCCAGATCACCGAGCCGTCCGGACGCGGCCAGATGCCGCCGGTCTCGCAGCCGGACGACTGCACCCACGACTGCGCCTGGTAGTCGTAGCCCCACGACACGGGCGGCACCGACGGGACGACGATCGTGGAGTTGTCCTGCTGCGGCGCGTAGAGACGGTACGGGAACTGCTCGTCCACCGACACCATGTACAGCTCGGCGGTCGGCTGATTCAGGATCGACGACCAGCTCCGGCCGCCGTCGGTCGTCACGTTGGCGCCGCCGTCGTTGCACTGAATCATGATGTTCGGGTCGTCGGGGTTGAACCACAGTCCGTGGTTGTCGCCGTGCGGCACGCGGATGGACGTGAACGTCTTCCCGCCGTCCATCGACTTGTGGATCCCCAGCTCGTTCACCCAGACCTCGTTCTCGTTCTTCGGGTTGACGTCCACGTAGTGGAAGTAGAACGGCCGCGCGCGCAGGCGCTG
>CAYHSN010000220.1:0-5972 GCA_964359235.1 uncultured Vicinamibacterales bacterium
GCAGTGCCGGATCAAAACGTCTTCGGCCGCCGGGTCGGTGTCGTCGGATCTCGCGTGCCCGATGGTGCCAATCTTGATTAACCCTGGCGGCGCAGACCCACCTCCAGCACACCGCCCGCCTTCAGCGAGACCGGCCGATCGAATGACACCAATCCTGGCTCGGCGAGCCGCGCCGGAACCGGCGAGCCGTCGATCGTGACGACGGCCTGCGATGCCTGGGGTGAACTGGGCGCGAAGCCGAGCTGACGGAGTGTCAGCGCGCCGCCCAGCAGGTCCACCCGCGCCGTGGCGTCTCCTCGTTCGATCTGCTGCCTGAACGTGCCCCAGCCGCCGCCCGTCGTGAACAGGCACGCGAAGCGCTCCGCGTTGATCCGCGGCGCGAACGACAGGTGCGCGTCCGGCGCCGAGTAGCGATAGCCCGAGAGCGCCGTGAGCAGCGACCAGCTCGCGAGCGCGCGGGCGTAGTGCGACCCGCACTCGACCTCGTTCCACGGATTGCGCCGCTCGCCGTCGTAGCGATCGCGCACGGCCCTCGCGATCGCCAGGCCTTCCTCGACGAGCCCCTCGTAGACGAGGTGAGCCGCCACCTGGTACTCGATGCCCGTCCACACCTCGTCCGAGTAGACGAAGGGCAGCGCTGGCCGTCCGCCCCGCGGCCAACTGCACAGCACGAGACCCTTCTCGTCGTTCAACGCGTAGAGACGCTGCGTGTTGGGATGATCGAAGAAACTGTGACGGAAGTTGTGCGTGTAGATGGATCGCAGCGTGTCGCGCACGTGCTCGGGCGGCAGCACGTGGCCCAGATTGACGACGGCGGCGAACCATTGGCCGAGGAGCTGATCGGACAGGCAGCCTTCGCCGTACTGGTACTTCAGCGCGCCGCGATCGACCGCCGACGCGTACCACGATTCCTGCTGCTCGACCTGCTGCACCTTCACGTCCTTCGGATCCGGCACGCGCTGCACGTAGTAGCCGTCGCGCCACAGCGCCTGGTCCAGCTTCACGCGCCCGCTCTCGAACACCTGCCGGTAGCGCGCGGCTGACTCTGCGTCGCCGACCGCGCGCGCCATCCGCTCGCCGGCGAGCAGGGCGCCGAGGTAGAGCGTCCCCATCATCGTGTTCGGGCCGTAGAACTCGATGTCGTACGTGTTGTGCTGTTCGCCCTCCATCACGCCGTCGCGATCGGCGTCCCACTGCACCCACGCGTACTCGAGCGCCTGCTTCGCCGCAGGCCACAGCTCGCGCAGGAACCTGTCGTCGCCCGAGATCTGCCATTCGCGGTACAGCTTCAGCACGCAGCCCATCTGGCCGTCGGCCGCGGGCTTGAACTTCCAGAGCGCACGACCGGTCGGCACGAGCGTGCGGAACGCCATCGCGCCGTCCGGGCGCAGGTTCACCGTGAAGTCGGTCACGCGCATCGAGCGCTCGAGCGACGGATACAGATGCGCCAGCGCCTGCTCGTAGTTCCACACGTGCGTGCAGTTCATCGGACAGCAGCCGCTGTCGTCGCCCGTACCCTCGAACGCGAAGAACCGCTTGCCCTCGAGGAGCATGCAGGTGTTCGTCCGGATGATCGACATCTGGCTCGACACGGCGTCGGTGACGGCGGCGGGCAGCGTGCCGCTCACGAGCGCCTGCTGGAAGGCGCGCGTCCCGCGCTCCAGGCGATCCAGGTTGGCCGCCGTGTGCCGCGCGACGTCCCACGCGTCCGTGAATCTGGTTCCGTAGTCATTGCGCAGCTTGCGCCCGCGCACCTCTGGCTCGCGGTTCCAGTAGTTCTCGCGCACAGGGAAGTGCCAGGCGAGGATGAACTCGATGGCGCGCGACTCGCCCGGCGCGATTCTCGCGCGTGGCGCGAGCGTGGCCAACGTCGAGACGCCATCGGCGGTCGGGCCGGCCGGCTGTTCCGCGTCGAAGCGGCCGTCTGCCGCGTAGTCGTCCAGCCACTTCTGGAACGAATCCCACCACGCGCCTTCTTCCCAGGCCGTCCGCGCCGTCGCCTCCGCATGCGTGGTCACGAGCGCCATCGATCCGAAGCGAAGGTCGTCGGGCTCGTACTTCTGCGATGTCAGATCGAGACCGACGATGGACGATTCGCGGCGCACGCGGGTGACGTTCTGACCGAAGCCCTCGAACCGGTTGCCGCCGAGCGACGCCTTGCCGTCGTAGCCGATCGGATTGAGGATCGAGAAGGCGAGCGCGGTCTCCACCGGCGTCGTCGATCGATTCGTCAGCCGGTAGCGGAAAATCGCGACGGGCAGCGACGAGTCGTCCACCTCGAGCGGGATCATCGGGTTGAAGGCTTCGAGCGTGACGGCCAGTGGCAGCGAGTCGTCTTCGAAGGCGATCTCCGCGATGGGATACGCGCCGATGAACCGCGCGCCCTTGAAGCGGGGCAGGCCCTGCGCGCGCTCTCGCGGGAAGCCGAACGCGCCGCGAAACGGCGCCTGGAGCGGCGCCTCGACGACCCTGACGATGCCGGTCTGAAGCTCATCGCTTCGTGTCTTCGTGCCTTCATGGCTCTTCGGGTCTTCGTGGCTCTGTTTGATCCAGAGCGCGACGAACGTGAAGGGGAGCGCCTTACCCTTGTTGGGCCGGTTGAAGATCTCCCAGTCGCGCAGGTCGCCGCGGCCGCCGAGCGACACGGTGCCGGTGCCGATGCCGCCCAACGGAAACGCGATCTCGCCGAGCTCGCGGCCCGTGAACGTGCGCGAGGGCGCCGGGGCGAAGAGCGCCTCGCGCGAGTACGGAATGACGGAGCCCGCCGGCGACGTGAACGTGGCGGGTGGCGGCTGCGCCGTCCGCGCCTTCGGCTGATCGGCACGCGCCACGCCGGCCGCCGCCGTCGCGCCGAGGATGCCCGTCGATCCGCGGACGAGGAATTCACGACGGTTCACCCGTTTCTTGTCTTTCATGCAATCTGCAATCCTTCAATTTGCAATTCTGCCGTCTCTTTACCTCACCTCCAGATGATCCTTGTCGGGCAGCTTCGGGAACGGCGCGTGCGGCTCGGTCTGATACCAGAACGCCACCGACGCGATGTCGTCCTGGAGCGGCAGGTAGCGTCCGCCCGATCGCCAGCCGAGCGCCTGGATCGTCACGCGCAGGTCGCTCTCGAAGCGGATCGGGTCCATGATGTGCCAGCGGTAGAGCCCGAACCGCTGCTGCGAGTTGTAGACCCCGTCGGGACGGATGACTTGCGCGAGGCCGGAGTAGGGCGTCGTGAACTCCTGGTAGCGCCGCGTGTCACGGTTCTCGAAGTTGTACGAGCCGTTGAAGTAGTCCTCGGTGCCGGTGCCGCAGATCGTGGGGAACGTCGTGTCGCCGTCGAGGAAGAACTTGATCTCGCCCTCGCCCCACCAGCCGGTGTTGTGCACGCCCCACGCCATGTAGGTGCCGACGTAGTGGCCCCAGCCCTTCACGCCGTCGAGAATCGTGTAGTCCGACTTGTACGGCAGCGGATTCGTGCGCCGGAACTGCGCGTGGAAGGACCCCGCGTCCTCGGGCACCTCGGTGAGCGCGTAGTCGATCTGGTAGTAGAGCGTCATGTCCTGCTCGTCCAGGTTCTCCATCGTGATCTTCGCGGACTTCCTGAACGGCATCTCCCAGTACGCGTTGAACGCGCTCCCCGGGTTCACGCACACGGCCAGCGACGAGATCTGCGCGTAGCCGCCCCAGCCGGCCGCGAAGAAGTCGCCGACCGGCACCTCGATCGACGGCTGTGTCTCGCCGTCCCAGTACATGCGCAGGATCGCATAGCGCCAGTGTCCGGTCGGCGTCATCCAGATGTGCTGGAGCGCGCCGGCGCCCTGGATGTCGGCCAGCAGGAAGGTCTGGCCCGGCTTGATCTGGATCGACGGCGAGATCTTCCAGCCCTGACCGAGATCGCGCGCGGCCTTGGCGCCGGTGCCTTCGGTCGCCATGCCGCCCTTGCCCTTCTCGCCCGTGAAGTTCTCCGGGCTGATCGACCGCGTCTTGGCTTTCGACAGCCGCGACAGCGTGCCCATCCCCAGGCCGAGGCCGCTCGACGGCGCCTTCTGCGCGTCGACGCTGGGCGCGACAAGCAGCGCCAGGAATCCCACCGCGAGCAACGTCGATTGAATCTTGAGGGTTCTACTCATGACCGATCCTTCCTCCAGAATGACACGAAGGGGAACACGAGCGTCCGGTGGTGTCCAGCGGAGCGGAGAATAGCATAGCTCTGCTACACTGCCGACCCATGTTGCCTTTACGTCAGTTCTGGCGTCGGGTCCTCGTCTCCAGCGTCCTTGCGGCGCTCGTCGTCTCGTTCGCCGCGCTCACGGCAGCGTCGCGAGAGGGCGCGGCGCCGGCTGACCCACTCAAGTTCGCCATCAGCTTCGCGCCAAGCGCGCGCGGCGAGGCCACGACCGGCCGCGTCTACGTCGCGATCAGCCGCGATGCCAGCCGGTCGCCGATCGAACAGACCGGGCCGACGGGCGTGCCGCTCTTCGGCAAGAACATCGACAACCTGAAGCCGGGCGACACGGCGATCATCGACGCCGACGTCTTCGGCCATCCGCTGCAGAGCCTGAAGGACCTGCCGCCGGGCGAGTACGTCGTGCAGGCATTCGTGAACGTCTACACGCGCTTCCCGCGCGCCGACGGCCACACGGTGTGGCTGCACATGGACCAGTGGGAGGGGCAGAACTGGAAGCGATCGCCGGGCAACCTCTACAGCGAGCCCGTGAAGATGACGCTCGACTCCGCGTCGAGCGGCACGGTGAGGCTCGTCGCCGACCGGGTGATCCCGCCGGTGCAGGTGCCGTCCGACGCCGACAACGTCACGCGCTTCAGAATCAAGAGCGAGATCCTCTCGAAGTGGTGGGGCCAGCCGATCTCTCTCGGCGCGACGGTGCTCCTGCCGAAGGACTACGACACGCACCCGGACGTGCGATATCCAGTGAACTACATCCAAGGACACTTCTCACTCGGCGCACCGGGCGGCTTCGGCCGCGGCCAGGACTTCGACAAGTACTGGCTCGCCGGCGACACGCCGCGCGTGATCTACGTCACGCTCCAGCACCCGTCGCCGTACTACGACGATTCGTACGGCGTGAACTCGCAGAACAACGGCCCCTACGGCGACGCGATCGTGCAGGAACTCATTCCGGAAGTGGAGAAGCGCTTCCGCATCATTCGCGAGCCGTGGGCGCGACAGCTCTCGGGCGGATCGACCGGCGGCTGGATCGCCCTCGCGCACCAGGTCTTCTATCCCGACTTCTACGGCGGCACGTGGCCGAGCTGCCCCGACTCGGTGGACTTCCGCGCGCACCAAATCGTGCACATCTACGACGACGACAACGCCTACTGGCTCGATCGCGGCTGGATGAGGATCGAACGTCCCAACCAGCGCCGCCCCGACGGCACCATCGTCTCGATGATGAAAGACGAGAACTGGTACGAGCTGGTCGTCGGCGACAAGTCGCGGTCAGGCGGGCAGTGGGACATCTGGGAGGCGACCTACGGACCGTCCGGCCCCGACGGGTACCCGGCGCGGCTCTGGGACAAGCGCACGGGCAAGATCAACAAGGACGTCGCGGCGTACTGGAAGGCGCGGTACGACTTGCGCTACATCCTCGAGCGCGACTGGGCGACGCTCGGCCCGAAGCTCGCGAACAAGATCCACCTCTACATCGGTGAAGACGACTCCTACTATCTCGACAACGCGGTCCACCTGATGGACGAGTTCTTCAAGAAGGCGGCGAACCCGGCGTTCGGCGGGGAAGTGGTCTACCAGCCCGGCGCGCCGCACTGCTGGGGTCCGCGCGGGCCGGAGCTGATGCAGAAGATGATCGCGCACATCGAGCGCACCGCTCCGGTTGGTGCTGACGTGAAATCCTGGAGGTACTGACAGCGTCAAGGGACACGGAAGGACCACGGAAGGACCACGGAAGGTCCACGGAAGGACCACGGAAGGGCCACGGAAGGGCCACGGAAGGGCCACGGAAGGG
>CAYHSN010000221.1:0-5968 GCA_964359235.1 uncultured Vicinamibacterales bacterium
CCAGGCTCGCCGTAGCCTTGCGAAGGCGGCCGAAGCCTTGGCGGAGGCGGTCAGGGCTGCCCGACAAAGCAGGCCTGAAAGGCCTGCGCTACGGATTTCTTCTCAGGCTCTGAAGCCGGACCCGACCATCGGAGCGATTTCTTCGCAGGCTTTCAAGGCTTGGGACTTACCTTCTGATCGACCGCATGATCGCCTGCACCGCCGAGGCTTCGGGTGCCTCGGGCGCCAGCTTGAGGAACCGCTCGAAAAACACCGCCATCTTGTCGACGCGCTTGGTCTGGTAGTACGCCAGCCCGGCGTAGTAGTGCGCGTACGCGAACGTCGGGTCGAGGGTCGTCGCTTTCTCGAAGGCGGCGGCGGCGTTCGTCCACGCGCGCTTCTCGGCCTGCGCCAGCCCGAGCTGGTAGTGCGCGAACATCTGATCCGGCCCCATCCCGACCGCCTGCTTCGCGGCCCCGAGCGCCTCGTCTGCCGCGTGGTCAACGAGCGCCGTCGCGGACCGCGCGATGAACGTCCACGCGTGCTCGTCGCCGCGCTCCAGGCGCGCGTACGCGAGCTTCGCGGCCTCGCGATCGGGCGGCTCGACTTTCAGCGTCGCCTGACCGGCCAGGTACACATCCTCGGGCGACGGCGCCGGGTCGTCGGCGACCTGCTGGATGAGCCGATCGTACTGTCCCGATTCGAAGAGCTTCTGGGCCGCCGGCTGTTGAGGCGTGGGCGGCGGAACGGTGAGTTGAACAGCCAGCAGAATCGCGAGCGCAGTCATTGGTGACTCCCTGAGTGGACGAATCAGGCCGCCAATCGGCCCGTTGACCTCATCGTATCCAATCCTCATACCGATTGCGCTGTTCTCCCAGCCTGCACCTCGCACGACGCACCTTGCACCCAGCACCTCGCACCTGGCACGTCGCACCTCGCCCGTTGCACTTTTCGCCATGAGTCAGACGTGTCGGATTCCCGTCGTAGTACCTCACAACGGTAGTTAAGTCACTGAAACAAAACTGGTTCTGTTCGATCCGAATCCAGCACGGATGTTGCTCGACACTCATCTGGCTCGGTGCGTGTGCGGAATTTCTCGCACCGCACCGATCAGGAAGAGCTGGGACCAATGGCGGACATAGTAGTCCTCGGGGATGAAGCGGTCGCGCTGGGCGCCGTGCATGCGGGCGTGACGGCGGCGTACGCCTATCCCGGTACCCCGTCGACCGAGATCCTCGAGTACCTGCGGGCCTACGCGCAACGGCACGACGGCCCGCTGGCGGCCTGGACCGCCAACGAAAAAACGGCGTACGAAGCCGCGCTCGGCGTGTCGTTTGCCGGACGCCGCGCCCTCGTGGCCATGAAGCACGTCGGCCTCAACGTCGCGGCCGACCCGTTCATGAACTCGGCGCTCGTCTCCGTCCACGGCGGGCTCGTCGTCGCTGTGGCGGACGACCCCGGCATGCACAGCTCGCAGAACGAGCAAGACAGCCGGTTCTACGCCGACTTCGCGCGCGTCATCTGCCTGGAACCTGCCAACGCGCAGGAAGCCTACGAGATGACGCGCGAGGCGTTCGATCTCTCCGAGCGCTTCCACATTCCTATCGTCGTGCGTCTGGTGACGCGGCTCGCGCACAGCCGCGGCGTCATCAAGGTGTCGCCGCCGCGCGACGAGAACCGGCCGTCGAAGGCGCCGGTTCCGGCATCCTGGATTCTGTTGCCGGCCAACGCGCGCCGCCAGTGGCGCGCGCTCCTCGACCGCCAGCCCGACATTCGCGCGTACGCGGCCGACAGCCATCACAACGTGCTGTCGCTCGACAACCGCGAGCTCGGCGTGATCACGGCTGGTCTCGGCCGCAACTACTACCTCGAGAACCTCGAGGACCTCGGCTTCGTCCCGTCGCACCTTCACGTCGGCGCGTACCCGCTTCCCGTGGAGTCGGTGCGGATGCTTGCCGGTCACGTCAAGCGCGTGCTCGTGCTCGAGGACGGCTATCCCTACATCGAGCGCATGCTGCGCGGTCTCATTCCGCCGCCGGTCGAGATCATGGGCAAGGAGACCGGGCATCTGCCGCCCGACGGCGAGCTGACGCCCGACATCGCGCGTGTCGCGCTCGGATTGAAGGTCCGCCCCGGCGTCGAGGCGCCCGGCCCCGCGCTGCCGAACCGTCCGCCGCAGCTCTGCCAGGGCTGCCCGCACGGTGACATGTATCACGCGATCAACAAGGCGCTCGAAGGGTTCGAGACGAGCATCGTCACGTCCGACATCGGCTGCTACACGCTGGGCGCGCTGCCGCCGTACGGTGCGATCGAGTCGTGTGTCTGCATGGGCGCGTCGATCGGCATGGCCAAGGGCGCGGCCGACGCGGGGTTCCATCCCGTCATCGCCGTGATTGGCGACAGCACGTTCCTGCACTCCGGCGTGACGCCGCTCATGGACGCGATCGCGGCCAACACCGACATGACGCTCGTCATTCTCGACAACGACGTGGTGGCCATGACCGGCGGCCAGCCGTCGATCGTGCCCTCGTCGCGGATCGAGGCGCTCCTACGCGGTCTTGGCGTCGATCCGGATCACCTGCACGTCATCACCGCGCACCCGCGCCAGGTCGAGCGCAACACCGACGTCATCCGCAAGGAGCTCGGCCACCGCGGCCTCTCGGTCATCGTCGGCGTGCGCGAGTGCCCCGAGACCGCGCGGGCGAAGAAGCAGCAACAGCCGGCGCTCGCAATGGCTTAGGCGTTCCGAGTGCTGATTGTCGATTGCTGATTGCTGATTGGCGGAAGCCGGAAGCCGGAAGCTGGAAGCTGAATCATGAGATTCGACATCATTCTCGCCGGCGTCGGAGGGCAGGGCGTGCTCTCGCTCTCGGCCATCATCGCGTGGAGCGCCATGCGCGAGGGCCTGCACGTCAAGCAGTCCGAGGTGCACGGCATGGCGCAGCGCGGCGGCGCCGTGCTCGCCAACCTGCGGATCGCGGACACCGAGGTCATGAGCGACCTCATCCCGGAGGGCGGCGCCGCGCTCGTGCTCAGCATGGAGCCGCTCGAGAGCCTGCGCTATCTCCGGTATCTGTCGACGGGCGGCACGGTCATCACGTCCACCAACCCGGTCGTCAACATCCCGGACTACCCGGACCTCGACGGGCTCGTGGGCCGCATCCGCTCGCTGCCGAAGGCGATCCTGCTCGACAGCGAGCAGATCGCCAAACAGGCCGGCACGGCGAAGGCTTCGAACATGGTGATCGCGGGCGCCGCGTCGCGCCTGCTCCCGTTGAAGCTCGAGACGATGGAGCATTTCATCGAGACGAGGTTCGCGGGGAAGGGTGAGAAGGTCGTGCGGCAGAACCTGGCGGCGTTCAGGGCCGGGCGGGAGGCGGCGGCGGCGTAATGGCGGCGCGGACGATTCCCGATCTGCTCGGCGCGGCGCGGCGCGCCGGACGGAGCGTGCTCCTCGAACCGGAGGGCTACGCGCTGCTCGACGCCGTCGGCATCCGCACGCCCCGCCATCTCTTCGTGCGCAACAGCGCCGAAGCCGCCCTCGTTGACACGGCCGGCTTCGCCGGTGCCCGCATCGTCGTCAAGGTCGTCTCGCCCGAGATCCTGCACAAGAGTGACGTCGGCGGCATCGCGATCGTCGCGAACCGTCCAGACGCCGTGCGCGCCGCCGTCCAGAAGATGGAGGCGCGCCTCGGTGAGAACGCCCTCGAGGGGTTTCTCCTGTGCGAGTTCGTGCCGTACGACGCCGGGCTCGGCGGCGAGTTCCTGCTGGGCCTGCGCTGGACGGAGGAGTTCGGCACCGTCCTGACGATCGGGCCCGGCGGCGTGTACGCCGAGTTTCTCGCGGGCAACTTCAAGGCCGGACGCGACGTGGCGATCGTCTCGCCCGCCATGCCGCCGGAGCGGATCGAGGACGCGATGCGGGCGGCCGCGGTCGTCGAGCTCGCAACGGGCGGACTTCGCGGCCAGACGCCCCGCGTACGGCTCGATCAGCTCGCGGCCGTCGTGTCACGATTCATCACAATCGGCCGCGACTTCACGCCGCACCAGATCGCCGAGTGCGAGATCAATCCGCTCGTGATCTCCGACTGGGGACCCGTCGCGCTGGACGTGCTGATCACACTGGGCCACGGGCGGCCCGCGCCGCCGCCGGCCCGGCCGCTGTGGAAGATGAAGCGGCTGCTCGAGCCCGAGAGCGCGGCGATCATCGGCGTGTCGGAGCAGCTCAACCCCGGGCACATCATTCTCAACAACCTGTTGCGCGAGGGCTTCAATCGAGAACGGATCTACATCGTCAAACCCGGCGCGCAGACGATCGAAGGCTGCCGCTCGGTCGCCGACGTGGCGTCGCTGCCCGAGCGCGTCGATCTGTTCGTGCTGGCAGTCTCGGCCGCGCAGGTGCCGCGCATCATCACCGACATCGTCGCGCACGAGAAGGCCGAAAGCCTGATCGTGATCCCCGGCGGCCTCGAAGAGAAACAGGGGACGAGCGCCCTCGTGGACGAGATGCGCGCGACGCTCACCCGCGCCCGCGCGACCGTGTGGGGCGGGCCGCTCATCAACGGCGGGAACTGCCTCGGCATCCAGTCGAAGCCCGGCCGCTACGACACGATGTTCATCCCCGAGTACAAGCTGCGCGCCGCGCCCGGACGCGTGTCGCCGGTGGCGGTCGTGTCGCAGAGCGGCGCCTTCGCGATCGCGCGCGCGAGCAAGCTCGCCGGGATCTCTCCGAAGTTCACGATCACGACCGGCAACCAGATGGACGTCACGGTCGGCGACTACCTGACCTACTTGAAAGACGATCCCGAGATCGAGGTGTTCGCGGTCTACATGGAAGGGTTCCGGCCGCTCGACGGTCTGCGCGTCCTCCAGGCCGCTTCCGACATCGTAGCGAGCGGCCGCACGGTCATTCTCTATCGCGCGGGACGCACGGCGGCGGGCGCGAAGGCGACGGCCAGCCACACGGCGTCGATCGCGGGCGACTACGCGGTGACGAAAGCGCTCGCGACTGGCGCCGGTGTCGTGGTCGCCGAGACGCTCGAGGACTTCGAGGATCTCGTGCGGCTCTTCACCTTTCTGCGCGGCCGCCGGCTGCACGGCTGGCGGCTCGGTGCGGTGTCGAACGCCGGGTTCGAGTGCGTCGCGATGGCCGACAACCTCGGAGACCTCACGCTCGCCTCGTTCGGCGAGCGCACGGCGGCACGGCTGACGGAGGTCTTCACGCGGGCGCGGATCGATTCGGTGGTCGACGTGCACAACCCGATCGACCTGACGCCGATGACCGGCGACGCCGCGTACGAGGAGGTGGTGCGGGCCGTGATGAGCGATCCGCATGTCGACCTCGGCATCGTCGGGTGTGTCCCGCTGACGGCCGCGCTGCAGACGCTCGCGCCCGGCGCGGGACATGGCGAGGACGTGGCCGCGGCCGAGTCGGTTGTGATGCGGTTGCGGCGGCTGCGGCAGGACGTCGCGAAGCCGTGGGTCGCGGTGGTCGACGCCGGCGCGCTCTACGATCCGATGGCGCGGCTGCTCGAGGGCGCGGAAATCCCGACGTTTCGCGCCGCCGATCGCGCCTTGCGCCTGCTCAACGTGTTCTGCTCCGCGCGCCTGCGCGGGGCGGAGGCGAACCGGACCGTCGAAGCGACCACGGTGTGATGAGGGGTTGTCGATTGACGATTGTCGATTGACGATTGTCGATTGACGGTCGAGACGCGAGGAAAGAGACATACTGTGTTCTAATCTCCTCCCATGAATCCCCGTCACTCCGTTGCTGCCCGTCTTACGGCTGTGCTTGCGTGCGTCGCGCTCGCGACCCTGGCCGTTTTCGCCACCCCGGCTCGCCGTAGCGCCGGACCTCCAGGGTTCGCCGTCGTGGCGCCGGACTTCAGTCCGGCTCTGCCGGTCGTAGGGGCCGGCTTCAGCCGGCCGATCTCTCCCGTGCGGGCCGGCTTCAGCCGGCCCTTCACCGGTAGCACAGAGCGCGTAGGGG
>CAYHSN010000222.1:0-5957 GCA_964359235.1 uncultured Vicinamibacterales bacterium
TTGTGCCTTCGTGGCCTATCTTCCCCGTCCTGCCTTCGTGGCCCATGTTCGTGCCTTCGTGCCTTCGTGGCCTCGTTCGTCAGTCAATCTTCACCAACGCCATCAATCGCTCCGGTGTGGCCGGAATCTCGCGCACGTCAAGCCCCAGCGATCGGATCGCGTTGACGATGGCCGGCGCGGGACCGTCCATGGGTAGCTCGCCCAGCCCTTTCGCGCCGTACGGGCCGTGCTTGTACGGGTTCTCGAGCATCACGACGTCGATCCGCGGCGTATCGAGGGTCGTCGGAATCAGGTAGTTCGTGAGCGTCGCGTTGGCCATCCGCCCGTCGCGCATCACGACGTCCTCGAGAAGCGCGTAGCCGACGCCCTGCGCGGTGCCGCCCTCGATCTGCCCGCGCGCCAGCACGGGATGGAGCACCTTGCCAATCTCAGCCACCACCGTGATGCGCAGAGGCTTCACGTCGTACGTATCCGGATCGAACTCGATCTCCGCCACGTCGCACGCCCACGCGTACGCGCCGTACGCGTCGCCTCGGTAAAGCTCGTCGTCCCAGTTGATCCCGGGCGGCTGGATGTAGTCCTTCGTGACGACGAGCGGGCCGTGCCGGCGCAGATACTCGCGCGGCGTGAGGCGTCCGAGCTTCGCCTTCATCTCCTCGGCGCAGCGCTTCAGGATGCCGCCCACGACCATCGACGTCCGCGACGCGACGGTCGGCCCGCTGTCGGGCACCTCGCTCGTGTCCGCCTGGGCGACCTCGATGGCGTCGTACGGCAGGCCGAGCGCCTCAGCCACGATCTGCGCGTGAACCGTGCGGGCGCCCTGCCCGATCTCGGTCGTCGCGACCCGGATGCGCGCCCCTCGCTCGGTCAGCTCGAGCGACGCCTTCGACGCGAGCTTCACCTCGCCCGATCCGGTGAACCCGGCGCCGTGGAAATAGAGCGCCAGGCCGATGCCGCGATTCGTGCCGCGGTACTGCTCGCGCTTGCGGCGGAACCCTGTTCGCCGGACCGCTTCGCGCAGGACGCGCAAGGCGCTCACGTCGGTGCCGAGCGTCTGCCCCGTCGCCATCGTGTCGCCGGGGCGAAGCGCGTTGATCTCGCGGATCGCGACCGGGTCGAGGCCGATCCGATCGGCCAGGCGATCCATCTGCACTTCAGCGGCAAACTGCGTCTGCGGCGCGCCGAATCCGCGGAACGCGCCGTTGGGCGGCGTGTTCGTCATGACCACGCGTCCGCGAACACGAACGTGATCGCAGCGATACGGACCGGTGGCGTGCAGCACGCCGCGCGACAGCACGACGGCGCTCAGCGTCGAGTACGCGCCGCCATCGAAGAGCACGTCGATGTCCATCGCCGTGATCCGGCCGTCGCGCGTCACGCCGGTGCGGTGCCGGACCACGCCGGGATGCCGCTTCGTCGTCGCAACCATGTCCTCGACGCGGTCGTAGACCATCTTGACCGGCCGGCCTGACTTCAGCGCCAGCAGCGCCGCGTGGCCGGCGAGGATCGACGGATACTCCTCCTTCCCGCCGAATCCACCGCCCGTCTCGGTCTGCACGACGCGCACGTGCTCGGCCGGCAGCCCCAGCACCACGCGCAGCGCGCGGTGCACGTAGTACGGACACTGCAACGACCCGTACACGGTGACCGAGCGATCACCGGGCACCGCGATGACACCGTTCGGCTCGATGTAGAGCTGCTCCTGGTGCGGCACGCGGTATTCGCCTTCGACGATCTCATCGGCCTGCGCGAAGCCCTGTGCGAGACTGCCTCTCTCGATCGCGATGGTCTTGAAGATCTTCGGCGACCCCGCGGGATCGAAGACCGGCTTCTCCGCCCGGTACTCGACGTGGACCTTCGCCTGGAGCAGCCGCTCGCGATCCTCGTGCGCCAGAAGCAGGATGGGCTCGGCGTAATGCCGCACCTGCCGTTCGGCGAGGCTCGGCTGATCGTCCTCGATGAGCGCGACGACGTTTCTGCCAGGGATGTCCCGGTAATCCACGATGGTGAAGCCGGTGGTGTCGAAGTCGAAGCGGAGGGCGGCGATCTCGCCGCAAGGAATGGTCGAGCGGACCGTGAGCCCGTGGAGCATGCCGGGAAAGGTCAGGTCGTCGACGTACCGCGCGCGGCCGGTGACCTTGTCGAGGCCCTCCTTGCGCGGCACGCTCGTGCCGACGACGCGACGGCGGCTGGCTCTGCTCACGGGGACGATTATAGGGCCACGAAGGCACGAAGCAGGATGCGATTGGGGCCACGAAGGCACGAAGACACGAAGTAGGCCACGAGGACACGCAGACAGGAATGGGGCGGCGACGGCAGCGGTGGCGTTTGCCGGCGCCAGGCGTTGGTGTACAGCGTCAGTTCCGCCTGGCAAGGCAAATGCCGCCGCTGGCGGCGCCGAGCCGCGGTCACGAGGACACGGCCACGAAGGCAAGCCACGACGGCACGAAGACACGAAGGGGACTTATACTGAACCTGGTGCCCGCGATCGAGTTCAACCTCAACGGTACGAGACAGCGCGTCGAGATCGCGCCAGGCGAGTCGCTGCTCGAGGTGCTGCGCAACCGCTGCGGCATCGTCTCGACCAAGGACGGGTGCTCGCCGCAGGGTCAGTGCGGGTGTTGTCTCGCGCTCGTGGATGGCAAGCCAAAGACGACGTGCGCGGTGCCAGCCGAGAAGGCGCACGGGACCGAGATCCTGACGCTCGAAGGGGTGTCAGAGGAGGAACGCGATCAGTGCGGGCGCGCGTTCGCCACGGCCGGCGGCGTGCAGTGCGGGTTCTGCATTCCGGGCTTCGCGCTGCGCGCCAAGTGGCTGCTCGATCGGAACAGCCGGCCCACGCGCCGTGAAATCGCGAAGGCGATCGACGGTCACCTCTGCCGTTGCACGGGCTACGTGAAGATCGTCGACGCCATCGAGCTGATGGCGCGCGCGCGGCGTGGCGAGCAAGTCCCCGCGCCCTCCGAGGACGGCCGCGTCGGGCAGCCGCTCGCCCGGTATCACGCGGCCTCGCACGCCCTCGGTGATCGCCGCTACGTCGCCGATCTCGTGGTTCCGAACATGCTCCACGGCACGGTCGTGCTGTCGGCACATGCGCGGGCGCGGGTGCTGCGCATCGACACGTCGAAGGCCGCGGCGCATCCGGGAGTCGTCCGCGTCGCCACGGCCGCGGACGTGCCAGGCAATCGCTGGTACGGCCTGATCTACAACGACTGGCCAGGGTTCGTCGCCGCAGGCGAAGAAGTGCGCTGCGTGGGCGACGTGCTCGCCGCGATCGCGGCCATAGACGAGCGTGCGGCGCGCGAGGCGGCGCAACTTGTCGAAGTCGAGTACGACGTACTGCCGCCGGTCGTCGATCCCGTCGAAGCGCTGAAGCCGGATGCGCCGCGCGTCAATCCACAGCACGAGAACCTGCTCTCGCGATCGGTCATCACCCGCGGCGACGCGGACGCTGCACTCGCCACGAGCACGCATGTGGTGAGCGGCACGTGGAAGACGCAGCGCGTCGAGCACCTCTACCTCGAGCCCGAGAGCGCGCTGGCCGAGCCGCTCCCCGATGGCCGCATCCATCTTCATACGCAGGGCCAGGGGATCTTCGACGATCGCCGTCAGGTGGCGAGCTTCCTCGGTTTGCCCGAGGATCGGGTGTTCGTCGAGCTCGTCCCCAACGGTGGCGCCTTCGGCGGCAAGGAAGACATGTCGATCCAGGCGCAGACGACGCTGCTCGCCTGGCTGACCGGACGGCCCGTGCGCCTGACGCTCACGCGCGAGGAATCGATCCGCCTGCACCCGAAGCGCCATCCGATCACCATGCACTACACGGTCGGCTGCGACGCGGACGGACGGCTCACGGCAGTCAAGGCGCGGATGATCGGCGACAGCGGCGCGTACGCCTCGGTCGGCGGCAAGGTGCTCGAGCGCGCGGCGGGCCACGCGTGCGGGCCGTATCGCGTGCCGCACGTCGACGTCGAATCGCTCGCGGCCTACACCAACAACCCGCCGTGCGGCGCGATGCGCGGCTTCGGCGCGAACCAGGCGCACTTCGCCATCGAAGGCTGCATCGACCTGCTGGCGAAGCAGGCCGGTCTCGATCCGTGGGAGATGCGCTGGCGCAACGTCGTCGATGTCGGCGACATGTTCGGCACCGGGCAGATCCTGGACAAGTCGGTCGGCGCGAAGAAGACGCTGCTCGCGGTGAAAGACGAGTACGACCGCGCGCGACGCGAGGGCCGCGCGGTCGGGATCGCCTGCGGCATCAAGAACAGCGGCATCGGGAACGGCGCCTTCGAATGGGGCAGAGTCCGCCTTGTCGTCGAACCCGACGGCGCCGTGTCGCTCTACAACGGCTACACCGAGATGGGACAGGGCCTGCTCACGGTCCTGATCCAGTTCGCCGTCGAGGTCACGGGCCTGCCGGCGTCGGTGTTCCAGCCGAAGGTGGATTCGACCTATGCGCTCGCGTGCGGCCAGACGACGGGATCGCGCGCGACGCTGCTCGGGGGACGCGCCGTCGTGAGCGCCGCGGAGAAACTGAAGAGAGATCTCGACGCGGGCCGCACGCTGACAGACCTCGCCGGCCGTGTCTACGCTGCCGACGTGCTCGTGGACGACACGACGCCGCTTGGCCCCTCGACTGCGCTCGGGGTAGGCCCCTCGACTGCGCTCGGGACAGGCCCCTCGACGGGGCTCGGGGCAGGTCGGATCAAGACGCACACGGCGTTCGGCTACGCGACGCAGGTCTGCGTCCTCGATGAGCGCGGGCGCGTCGCGAAAGTGATCGCGGCGCACGACGTCGGACGCGCGGTGAACCCGGCGCTCTGCGAGGGCCAGATCGAAGGCTCGGTCCACATGGGTCTCGGCTACGCCCTCACCGAGGAGCTGCCGTGCGAGGACGGCATGCCGGTCACGTTCAAGCTCCGCGATCTCGGCGTGCTGCGCGCGGCCGACATGCCGGAGGTCAAGGTCATCCTCGTCGAGGAGTACGAGCCCGAGGGCCCGTTCGGCGCGAAGGGCGTCGGCGAGATCGGACTCGTGCCGACCGCGGCGGCGGTCGCCGGCGCGCTGGAGGCCTTCGACGGCGTGCGGCGTTACACGCTGCCGATGAAGGACTCGCCGGCGGCGCGGGCGATGAGCGTGGGGAGGATTCGGAGGCGTCAGTCGTAGGGGCCGCCTTTAGCCTAACTTCCGCGGCCCGCTGAGCGGTTTTCGCCGATGTTGCCCGGTTGGCATGCGCAAGTCTTTCATTTTCAACGAGGGTTCTTCTATGTCGCTCAAAATAGTGACTAATATGTGTGAGATTTGTCTTGACAATACCGGCACGAAATGGGTAGTGTAGTGACCAGTGTATATCCGGAAAACCACGCGCACCCACAAGGGCAAGCAGTACGTCAACCACCTGCTGGTCGAATCGGTTCAGACGCCCAAGGGGCCCCGTCAACGGACGATCTGCTCGCTCGGCAATCTGGCGCCCGCTCCTCGACACGCGTGGCTGGCGCTGGCGCACAAGCTGCAGTCGGCCGTGCATGGGCAGCTTTCGCTCGAAGCCCCCGATGCGAAGACCCAGGTTCTCGTCGACCACGCGAGGCGCGGTCGAGGGCGCCAAGGCGCGGGTGTTTCGACGCCAGCGGCGGCGCTCGTCACGGTCGATGCCGACCGGATCGAGTTGGAGGATGCGCGGGAAGTTGGGACGGTGCACGTGGGACACCAGATGTGGAGGCGGTTGGGATTGCCCGAGGTTCTACGTCGGGTGGGGCTCTCCGAGCGCGCGTGCACGTTGAGTGAAGCGATGACCTTGAACCGGCTGATTCTCCCGCTGTCCGAGCGTGCGATGCCGGACTGGATCCGCCGCACGGCGATGCATGACCTCCTGGGGGTGGACTTTTCCGAGCTCCGGGAGGATGCGCTCTATCGGAATCTCGACCGGCTGCACCCGAATCGGGAACCGATCGAACGAGAAC